>JAUYEE010000187.1 GCA_030691545.1 bacterium
ACCTGCAAGACCGTCCACCTCGAACTGAGACCGGTCCACGTGCGCACCGCCCCCAGCACACGCGCCCACGTTCTGGTCATAATGCTCGCGTACATGATCCGCCGAGAACTGAGCCGCGCCTGGGCGCCATTCGATCTCACCGTCGAAGAGGGCCTGGACCAACTCAAAACGCTGTGCTCCACCGAAGTGAAGGTCAAGGGAGGCGGCTCCTGCCTCCGAATCCCCACACCCCGAGAGCAATCGCGCCAATTGCTCGAAGCCCTCGCAATCACTCTGCCCGAAGCCCTACCGCACCCCGCCATCGGCGGGGTAGTCACGCGAAAAAAGCTGTCCAAAAACCGACGAAAGCCTTGAACCACGCCCCGTCTGCCTCTCTCATATCGCCTTTCCCCTGGGGTGAACTTCCGCTTCGGCAGAAGAGCGATCTCGGTGGATCTTCAGACGGCGTCTTTGAAGTTCACAGAATGTATTACGAATAAACCCGCTGTGGATAGCACGCGAACGACGGCAGACGCCTCAGGGAAAAGCTTTCTCGACCTTGATGAAATGCTTCTTGTGCTGGAGGCTCTCCAACTCCTGGGTGCGAGGGGCCTCGGGGACGTTGCAGTAGTAAGAAACCGTGCTCCGCTGCCACTCACCCCGGAGATTCTCTGTAGACCAGACCCAATAGCGATATCCGGGGACGACCGGATAGGTGATCTGAACGATACCTTCACCCCGACTCATGCCTGTTATCCGAAATGGATCCCCGGGATCGGCGGGGTCTGTGCCTTCGGCAACCTCTGTGGCGTCGGAATAGCCGTCTCCGTCGCTATCGGGCAGGAAAGGATTAGTGCGAAACAGATGCTCCTGATATTCCGTCAAGCCGTCGCTGTCGGTGTCGCCCATGGGATCAAAGTCCAATGTATTGAAGTTCTGGAGTTCCCAATCGTCCCGTATACCGTCGTTGTCTTTATCAACCGTTATGCTTGTCTGCGCGTAGATGGTGTTGCCGTAAGCTCCCATGTTGATTCTGCCGCCATTGGGCTGTGGCTCCATACTGTAGTCCGAGGCTGGGTCGCCAGCATCTATGCAAGGTGAATTGGAAGAGAGGCGGCAGCCCGATCCGGGAATGAAAAGCGGGTCGCTCCCAATATTTCCTCGCCCCGGCCAGCCATGCCGGATATCGCAATAACTGAATATCGGAACCATCTGCCCGTGGTCCGGCGTCGGAATATCAACCCAGTTGCCCCAGATTATGCAGTTGCGGAACGAAGGCGCCCTGCCGCCGTAGTTAAAGCATACGACACCTTGCTTGTTGCTTGAAACCGTGCAGTTAATGACTTCCGCGGAGGAGTTGTCAAACTCCATCCCAGTACCACTGTCGCACGCAAGGCAGTTGAGGATCGTCGGCGAGCCCCCGGAGACGTAGAAGCCACTACCCCCGCCGCCGCTCGCCTTGCAGCGAAGAATCAACGGGTCGTGTGAAATGCACACAAAACGGGTGACAAAGCAGTCCGAGATGGTCACATCTGAGCCAGCAAAGGACATACCTGATCCCGAGACACACACATCGCTGATGAGGGAACCATTTCCCGCAACGAGAACGTAGTCGTGCCAATACTCCACTTCAGGAGGTTCCATGACTGTTTGAACAACCCCGGCGCCGCTCAGCGTGATATGTCCCTGAAGCAGAATGGGGCCTTCTTTGTATGTGCCCGGTGCAAGGTGAATGACGATGTTGGAAGAATCGGGGCTTGCCGCGGGAGGCTCTCCAGGAAAGGCGCCTTTGTCCCTGGATGAGCCATTGGCTTTGAGGCAGGGCGAGGCGGCAGAAAGGTGATAGTCGTAGGAAGGGAGGCTCGCCAGAGCCGCAGAGATGGATGCGTAGGGTTTTTCCCAGGTTCCGTCGCTGTCTCCCTGCGGATAGTTCGGGTTTACCCATATTTCGCGACTGAAATCCCCTCGGGCCACGAACAGAGGATCAATAAAAGCATTTCCATTCGTCTCCGTGAAGAAATAATCCTTCACGATTGAGCGTCTGACTTGAACGCTTCCCCCAGTTTCAGAGAGGTCCGAGACATTGTCCCAGAGGATACAGTCAATCGCCACCGGGCAGGAGGCTTCGGCAAATTCAATCCCGGACCAGAAGTTGCCGGCGATGACGCAATTTCGCAGCAGCGGACTGCCGGGGTCGGCATAGACGCCGAGGCGACAACCGGTGATAATGCTCCGTGTCACTCTCGGCTCACCGCTCGTGCAGGCGATCCCCCAGTCGGAATTCGAGATAATGGACTTGTCGAGGCGACCCTGCGCGTCCCGGCAATAGAACCCGCTTTGCTCGCCCGAAATGATGCAGTTGAATATTTCGGCCGAGCGGCCGGCGAAGATGACGCCAGCCCATCCGCCCTTCAGAGTGAACCCCTCGACCCGCGGAGAAGAAAAAGTCGGCGCGTCCAGGCTCACGTCTCCGTCTCGCAGCGCATTCGCTATTGAGGCGGCGCTTGAAGACCCAGATAGGGAGTCCGATAGTTCCCCGAAAAGAACAGCAGCAGTTCCCCGGCCGGTGTCAGGACAGATGATGGAAGTGGCCTCCGGGCCGGATAGGGAGATCACGTCAACCCCGTATTTCAACCGAACCGACTCGCCGTACGTTCCCGGAGCCACAACAACGGCTTCGCCCGGCGATGCCACATCAAGTGCTTCGCCGATGGTGCGGAATGCTTGTTGAAGCGAAGAGCCATCCCCTGACTCGGCGGCCGAGCAATCCACGTAGATGGGTCTTGCGACTTCCAGGGCGAACGCTAAGGTTTGTTGAGATCCCTGCGAATCCGTGAGCAGGGCAGAGATGGTCCGGCGACCATACTCCGAGGGCTGCCAAGAAAGTTCGCCGCCGGAACTCAAAATCATGTCCGCGGGGTCAATCCGTTGCCATGTGTAGGGTGGGCGGCCCCCAGTCGCGTGCAAACTCGCCTTGTACGAAATCCCCTCAACCGCCTTCCGATTCGCTGGAGGAATTGCCCGGAGATTGCCAAACTCATAGGCTCCCATGTCAATGTTCCTCCCGACAATCCTTTCGTCGCCCCCAACGTCGAGGGATGAACAGGCTACCGGATTCCTTCCGGCGTCAATACATGGGGAACCAGCGGACAGAAAGAGTATTCCATCGTCTCCCGCGACGAAAAGGAGGTCCTCGGCAATATTGCCTTCGCCTTCAAATCCCTCCTCGATGTTGGAATGAGTGATAGAAGGGGAGGATTCACCCCAACCACCGTACGTCCACAGGTTGAAGCCATTACCCCAGGAAATGCAGTTGACCAGTCGGGGTGAGCTACGATCGAAGGAAAAGCCATCCCAGGTCACTACTGTCCGGTTATAAGTCGAACAACATTAGCTGGTTACCAGAATCACCTATTTGGTTTTTGCAGATCTCTTCAGAAAACGCCTGTAGAATGGGTGTTTTCTCGAAAAGTGTGACGCTCAAAATCTGTAGAATTGTGTAAAGGCTTTGCTTCAGACCGAGCCGTTTCTTGACAATGGCCACAAGCACGTACGCGGATACGGCAATCCAGATTTGGGTTTTTACAGCGTTCTCGGAGGTGCCGTAGAAAGCCTTGATTCTCAGGTGTTGCTTGATCCACTTGAAGAACAGCTCTACCCGCCACCGCGCCTTGTACAACTGGGCAATGGTGAGAGAGGGAAGCACGAAGTTGTTGGTGAGGAAGATGAAGCTCTTGTGGGTGTCGCCGTCGTGATAGCGGATGCGCCGGAGTGGTTGCGGGTAATCCTTGGCTGTATCGATGCCCGCAAGGAGGATGGTCTGATCGCATCGCAACCCCGTTGACTTGTCTACGGGGCGAGAGTATCGCCTTTTGCAGCGAAGACGCCGCTTCGCACGCGTCACGAAGAAGGCGGGACTTTGATGAAGCGCATAAAGCCGTGCGAAATCCTGATAGGCCCGATCCATCACATAGAAGGAACCGGGCTGCGGAATGAGCATGTTGAGGATATGGACATCGTGGAGCTTCCCGTCGGAGATATGGATGAATTCGGGGATACTCCCGCGCAGATTCAGGAGTACGTGCAGTTTGATGGCGCCCTTCGTCCGACGAAATCTCGCCCAGGGAAAGAGGGAGAGACACAGGTCGATGGTGGTGGAGTCGAGCGCATACACCGCTCCCTCCAACTCCGTGCCGAAGTCTTCGTTCGCATACAGACGCTTCGCCGTAGCGATAAGAACCTTCGCAAAGTCGGCGTAGATGCGCCAGTCGCGATTTTCGTTTGCGTCGGCCAGCGTGCTCCGCGAGACCCGCACGCGGATTCCCATGTGCCAAAGCTTCGGCTGCATCGCCCGCAGGCAGGCCTCGATGTCTCGCAGGCTCTCCCGATAGGTGAGCTGAGCAAAAGCCATGCAGAAAAACTGATCCCTGCAGGAAAACTTCCGCACCTTGTAGTGAGCACGGTAGCGAGCAACGCACTTGTGGAAGTCCCGCAGAGGCAGGAAATCCATGAGTTGAGAAAAAACAGTCCGTCCCGTATTCATCGGCCCTTCCTCCCATAGATAGGAAATGGCCAAAGCGTACGGGCAAAATGAAATCGATTCCACTCAGTTTTTCGTGTAACATCTTAATCTATAGTACGTTGCGAGAAGAACGAAACCTAACAACCGGACAGTACTGATCCCAGGTATTCCCATAGGAGGTGCAGTTGATCGCTTCACCATGACTGGATCCATGAAAATGGATTCCATTGCCATTATTGAAATAGGTTGCACAGTTCTCGATGACGCCGAAGCAATCGCCGTAAAGGGCGATGCCCTGATACGACGTGCCGATGACGGAGCATCGCCTTATCACCGGTGCCCCTCCGTCACAACGAATTCCATAGTATCCTCCCTCCACAGCGATGCCTTCGACAAGACCGTGCTTCGGCGCCTGGACAGCAACCCAATACGGCTCGGAAGATGAGGCAACGACAACGGTTTCCCCTCCGCCGTCCCCTACGAGACTCACCTCTTCGGGCAACTGCACGTCCCCGGCGTAGCGGCCCGGCCCGACGCGGATGGTGTCACCTGGTGACGCAATCTCGATCGCTTCCTGAATTGTACTAAAAGCCTTTTCCCACGAGGAGCCGTCACCGCCCTCGGGGGCCAACGCGCTGACACAGATGGGGTTGCGGACTTCCAGTTGAAGCCGCGCCGCCGTCGCGGAGGGTTGATTGTCCCAGACCACCAGAGTGACTGCGAACACGCCGGTCACTGCTGGAACGCCGACGATTGCCCCTTGCTTCTCCACCGAAAGGCCCTCGGGAAGCCCCTCCCCGGCCCATCGGTACGGCAGAGAACCACCCGTCGCGCGCAAGGGAAGAATATACTCGACGCCGATCGCCCCAGTAGGAAGCGAATCGGTCATGATAGCTAACGGACTGGGGCTATACTCATAGGCTCCCATGTCCACGCCCGCCCCATGAATGCGCGGTTTCCCCTCCAAGTCTGTCTTCGGCAGCTCAGGAAAGAGGCCGTCGCCAACATCGATGCAAGGCGAATCCTGGCGAAGCCTCAGAATCCCTTTTTCAAGGCTGACGAAGCGTGGTTCGGTTGATATATTCAACTCGCCGCTCCTGCCGCCTTGAATGTCCGAATGCGAGGCACTCGGGCCAGCCCCGTAGTAGTTCTTGATCTGCTCGTCGTTGTACCACACAATGCTGTTGACAATGGCGGGGAAGATTTTCTCGGAAAAGCCACCCGAGACACCGACGACGTTTGAGCAGATGGTGCAGTTAAGGATCGTTGCGTCCGAATCCTCGCAGTATATCCCGTACTCGAAGCCGGTGATGAGGCAGTTGACTATCCGACCGGAAAAGGACTCGCACCGGATCGCCGTCGAGTAATATTCTCCGGCGCCTGTGAAAATGCACTCTCTGACGCTTCCAGAGGGGCACCTGAAGACGATCCCGGCCACCATTTCATCGGGACGCAAGGCGATAGTTATCCCGGATATTGATACCGTGTCCAGCGCAAGGATGACTGGCGCCAGTTCATCCTCCCCCAACGGGAAGGCGAGCCGCGTGGTCAGGGCGTTCTCACCGACGAGGCTGAGTCCCTCCTTGCTAAGGACAATTGATTCAGCGGACTCGCCTGCTGCGACGAAAACCGTATCCCCGGGGTCGGCAGCGTCAACTGCGACTTGAATACTGATCGCGGCCGTCTGAAGAGAGGAATAGGGAAACGTGTTTGAACCGCCCTTCCGGACGAAATGCGTGTCACAAAAGCAAAACCCTGCTGCCGATAACCAGATCGCCAGGATGTGAAGGAACGATTTCCCCATTTTCATTGTCGTCACTCCGCGTTGGATCATGCCATCAGGCCTCGGCCCCCCTTTGGTCTCAAATTCGCCATAAGAAAGATAGCACAATCCCGGGGAGAAGGCAAAGGGGATCTATCTCGACCCAGCGATGCGGAATGGAATGGGGTGTGGAGGGGGAGGAGGGGCAAAGAGTCAGACGAGTAGGGTTACACGGTGTGAAGAGGACAGTGAGGTGGGGTCCCGCGGGAGCGGGCCTTTTCGAGGGGGCGAACCGGGGCACGTTG
>JAUYEE010000189.1 GCA_030691545.1 bacterium
GTGTTCCCTGAACGACGAGTTTTTGTACCGGCAGTGCTTCAACATCTTAGCCATGCCGGAGATGCCCGGAGTGAAGAGGCGGAAGATTGGCCCGGGCAATGCGCTCACATATCCGATTGATGCCGCCCGACCGCCGCATTACATCTATCCGCCGGTCGAGCCGGGCGAGTATCTCCTGAAAAACATTGACGCGGCCATCCGGCAGATTTATCGGCTGGCAGTGCTCGGCGCCGCGTGGGGGATCGAGACGCCGCAGAGTGCTTCCGGAATCTCCAGGGCTTATGACCTCTACCAGACCAACGAGAACTTAGTGAAGAAAGCGAAGAACCTCGAGCAGGCCGAGGCGGAGATCGGCGCCATCTGGGGCCTGTGGGAAGGCAAAGAGGGTTTCAAGCCAACCGTCGAGTACCCGACCGACTTCAAAATCACCGACCTCGCCGAGGACCTCAAGAACGATTTTGCCGTTCTCAAAATGAACATCTCCGAGTCGTTCAACAAAGCCCTGAAAAAGCGAGCCGCCGCTCGGTACATCAAACTCGACCCGAAGGAACTCGATCGGGTCATGCACGAAATCGAGTCCGGATAAAGATGGCAAGGGTCTCTCGCGAGTCGCAGTGCCCAGGTATTCTTGGTAAGAAACGTGACGGGGCCACGCAATCTGTCAAAAAACTTTGGCAAACTGCTTGGGGGCTATGATAACCTATCGCCAACCGAGCACCTGGACCGTGTGTAGCAAAGGCGCGTTAGCATGGAGAGGAAATACGCCAAGCCCCCGATTGTTGAGGCCGTATGCGAGTTCCGTCTAACCGGAGACACGCAATGGGACCCAACCATTCCGGGACTGGTCTATGAAATCATTCGTGACGATTTCCCGAAGAAAGAACTAAAGGTCGTGCGGGACATAGACATCACCCAGACGAAAGAGGGACTCCGGCAGGAAGTGCGAACGACCGAGCGTGCATGGTTCCTTGCCGAGGACGGGAAGACTTTTGTGCAAATAGGGCCTCACCTGCTCGCAGTAAACTACCTAAACCCGTATCCCGGATGGGCGACGTTCACGCCGGTGATCGAGAAAGGCCTTCGCGCCCTTGTCGCCACGCTGGACGTGAAAGGACTGGAAAGGATTGGCTTACGCTATATAAACCGAATCGAGATTCCGGGCCCTTCGGTCAACTTGGAACAGCATTTTGCCTTCAGGCCTTTTTTAGGCAATGGACTGCCCCAAAACATGAACGGCTTCGTCCTGAGCTGCCTTTTGCCTTTCGCTGATGGACGCGATTTGTGCAGACTTGGGCTAACCACTGCAGCACCTGATAGACCAGATATGGCCCCCTTTATTCTCGACTTGGACTATTTTCTCGCGAAACCGCGCACGATTTCGGTCACACAGGCATTGGAGTGGGTAGAAGCCGGGCATCAAAAGGTCGTGGATGTTTTTGAGGGCTGTATAACCGACCGTCTCAGGGAAACCTTCGAGGAGTTGAGATAAATGTCAACGGTGACCGCCACGGCATATGCCCCGACCGCGGGTCCTCTTGAAACAGCAAGCTTGGCGAGCAATGCGGGGCCTCAGCCGGATGCCAGGCATCTCGATGGGCGCCCCAAGTCGAGTCGGCTCGCGAGGGCTCGCGGTTTCTCAGACGTGCTGCTGCATTGTTTCGAGGTGACAAGCGCGTTCCTGAAGTGGACGTTCACCCGGGCAAGCACCTGCGAAACGTCCGAGATTGAAGAGATGTTCTCTTCGTTATCCTCGCGAGGCATCAGGATTCCGGACGTTGTCGAGGTGCGCGATTACCTTCTCCGTTATCCTGAGATGACAGACGTCGTCGCCCTGGTTTGCGACCTGGCTTCAGAGCACTTCGGGGCGGGGACGCAGCTATCGCTGGAGGTGTACCACGACCCCGAGATGGACGACGAGTACCTGACGCTTCACGTGCGGCAGCAGCGTTACGAGCAGCACATTATGAAGAAGATCGAAGATTTGTGGAAAGCCTGTGGTCCCTACCTCGCGGACACCTCTGGTTGGCTTCTCTTGACTACTGATTTTGCCCCTCCGATCTGAAGAGCATGGCTTTTGACTGGAAGGAGTATCTTGAGCTATCCCGATTCCTCGCCGGAGAGACTGCAACTACTCCCGGTGAGCAGGCCGCGCACCGCAGCGCCGTGAGCCGGGCATACTATGCGGCGTTCTGTCATGCCCGGAACTATGCCCGTGACCGCCACGGCTTTTCTCCTGAGGACACCGCTAAGGATCACTCGCGCGTAAGAGACCACTTCCGAGCTCGCGGCTCAGTGGAGCTCGCCAGGCGATTGGATTCACTCAGGCGGTGGCGGAACGACTGCGACTACAAGGACACGGTCGTCTCCCTCCCGCGTATCCTTGTCGAAGCGATAGAACAAGCTCAAGGGATTCTCGACAGGCTCACCTGACCGGAGACTCCCCGCCACAAGAACCCCTAGCCACCATGAGTTTCCCACTGGGGTTAGTTGGCATTCAGCCGCGCGCGCTGCCACTGCCTGCACCGCGCCCTCACTGCCTCAGCTATGTGGATGGAACCATGCGGTTAGTCAATGAGGACCAGGGCGTTGGGGAGTTCGTTCACGTCGCCGCCCTCACGAGGGAGGACCGACGCGAGGCGCTCTCCGGCGTTTTTCACCGTTGAGCAAATAGCGGCGGTCATATTCCCGGACTTGAGGGAACGGGTTAGTTCACTGCACAGTTCCTCAATCGCGGGGAGGCCCAATTTCTCGATGACCGTCTGATCGCCGATAATGGCAGCCATCCGCTCGAAAAGCGAGACGTAGATGAGAAGCCCCGTCGCTCGTGCGGTGTGATGGACGCGGCTGTCGAAAAACAGTTGGCGGGCGCGGGCATCTACTTCGCTGCGCATCTGGCGGCGCGGCGTGAAGAGCGCGCGGAGCCAGCCCACGCGCGACGCGACGACAGCCCCAAGAACAAATCCCACCACGACGGCGACAGCAATGGCCGGCAGCTCGAGCCTTTTCAGCGAAAACCCCCAGTCCGGTTTCCGGACATCCGCACCCTGAAAAAGCAGCCACACAATCACCGCTAAGAGCGCGCCGAGCCACAGCCCGGCGATGTCCTCTGCCCTGTCGTATCGGCCCGACGCGGTCGCAACCGCCGGGACGATCTCCGCAGAGGTGCTCGATTCCGCCTCCGCGACGGCCTTGACGACCTGTGCTCTGTCGTTATCGTTGAAGCTTGCTGATGCGCGCCGCATGTTCTTTCCCAATCCAATTTGTGTAACGAGACCGCGTCCTGCTGTACCGCCGGCATCTTGCCCGCTGTCTGTGGGGGCATCCTGCCCCCCGTTTCTGAGGGCGAGACGCCCTCCCTGGCCGGGCAGGCAGGACAGCCCCGCCTGGGCGGAGCGGCGTTACAGAACATCTCAGGCTACCATGACCCGCTGGCGCCTCCTCCTCCTGAGAAGCCGCCGCCGAACGAGCCTCCTGAAAAACCGCCACCCCCGCCGCCTCCACTACCCGTGCCGCGGCCGAGCAAGGCAAGGATGCCGAGGACAGCGAACACCACGCCAAACACCGCCGCCAGTGCGCCCCATCCCCAGCCGCTCTTACCGCTTCTCACGAGGGAAACTATGGTTAATATCCCGACAGCAACAAGGGCATAGTGCCACCACGGACGCCGCGGCTTCGGTATCTTGAACCCGCGCGCCATCTTGTCGAGCGACTCGACTCCCGCGAGAATCCCGCCGCGAAAGTCGCCTCCCTTGAAGCGTTTGACGATTTGATCGTCCATGATCCGACGGCACACATCGTCTTTCTCGTGACCCCAGCCGGCGCCGAGTTCGATTCGGGCTTTACGGTCGCCGATCGAGACGAGAAGAAGGATGCCGTGGTTCAGGACTTGCTTGCCTATCTTCGCGTGCCCGATGCCCCATTGGTTGAAAAGGAGCGTGGCGAAGGTCTCGATGCGAAGCCCGGCGCCGCCGTACTTATTCATGGATTCGATTGTGACAACGATGATGGGAGCGGCAGTGTCGGTGAGGAGCTTGTCGCAGATGCCGCGGATTTTCTGTTCGTCGGCCGGCCCTAAAATGCCGGCAAGGTCAACGACGAACTCACGCTCACCGGGCGGGTTGATCTTTATGAGCTGTGCGGCGCCATCCCCTGTGAGCAGAAGAGCCGCCAGCAAGACGCACGCGAATCTCGGGAAGCTTTTCATCTCCTTGCCCCCCTTGCCGGAGGAGTAGCCAACCAGTCAACTCGATTGGAATCTAACGCCAGCAAATTTTGCAGTCAAGGACATTTTGCGAACAACGTCCGACAGCTCAGGTACAGTGGGATTCACCGCGGAGAACGCAGAGGGGCATTGGACAGGATAACAAGATACACAAGATAACCCTGAAAATGCCGTTGATCGCGTCTGAATCTCGGTCCGTTTTGTGCCACGGGTGGACTGAAAACGGGTTTTACGCAGCCAGAGGGAGGACAGAGAACATCTCTCGCAAAGCCGCGAAGAACGCAAAGGAGAGGACCATTCTTGGCGGCTCTCCGCCCCTGCGTTACTACTCCCCTCGCTTTCCTGTCCCTCGATCACTCGATTTCGAGTTTGTAGAACTTGAGGGCGGAGGCTGCGCTGGGGTCAACCCACACTGCCGGGCCGCCGGTCTTGCCGCCGAATATCGTTGCTTCCTCTGCCCAGGGCTGGGCGGTGATGTCAAAAGTCGAAAGGACAGTGTAGGTCGTCAGCGGGCGCATGGTCCACGAAAGTTCAATGTCCGTTGGCGTGCTCCTCACAATCGCTATCGGGAAGTTGAGTTCGTAGGCGCCCATATCCACGGTGAGAGACGTGGCCCCCAGCAGGATTCGCGGCTTACCGTCGAGGTCGGTGGCGCCGTTCATCCAGTTCTCGTTCGTGCCCGCGTCAATGCACGGCGATGTCAGTAAGAGACGGTAGTCGTTATCCTCGTAAGTGTTCGGGTCGTCGTCGGGCCCGTCGGGATCAACAAATTGCGGATTGAGAGCGATGTTGGCTGTGCCCCCTCCAGTCCAGTCCTGGATGCAGCAGTGGCTGGGCGCCACGGAGTCGTGAACCTGCGGCCCCGTGGGGGACGCATTCCCCCAGATGATGCAATTGGTTATTGACCCGCCGGGGGGCGAGTAAGGAGATGTGCCGAGATGAGCCAGCCCTCCCCCGTGATTGCCAGGAGCTGAGTTCCCCACGACCACGTTATTGCGGAAGATCGCGTTGGAAAAGCTGATGCCGCCGCCGCAGGGGGCCACGTTTCCGGCAATCAAGTTGCTCTGGATGATGCCGTCGCAGAACCCTATCCCTCCCCCGCACCAATTAGGGGACACGGTTCCGGCTCGGTTCCCGGTGATGATGCAATTCTGAATGACCCCAGCCGTGTCCGATATCCCGCCGCCACCCTGTGCCGAATTGCCGGTGATGATGTTGTTCTGAATCGTGGCCTGGGTCCTGCTGGCCCCTGCACCGGCCCCCGCCCCAAAGATTCCACCGCCGTAGAAGGCCGGAAACGTGGGGTCGGGGATGTACGTCCCTGTCCCGTTCCGGATGGTGAAGGCGCAGAGGACGCAGGTCTCATCCTCTGTTCCATAGAAGGTCACGACGGAGCCTGCTTGATTCCCGTCAATGATCGTATTCTGCACGACACTCCAGTTGGTCGGGTCGGTGCTTGTGAGGACGATGTTCTTCCCGTTGAAATTGATGTTCTCAACGTACGTTCCCTGCGCGACGATGACCGTATCGCCGTCCCTTGCCGCGTCTATCCCGCGCTGAATCGCTGCAAAGGGTTGCGCCTCTGTCCCCGGATTCTTGTTGTTCCCCAGCGGAGGCGGGGCCACATACCACGTCGCTGCCCAGACTCCGTCGAGAATACAAACTGCCAGCATTGCACTCATTGCAGCGACAATCAGTTTCACGTCAACCTTCCTTTCTATTTGTGCGACTTTAGCTCTTTCTTACTTGGCGAAGCCCCTTGGACTGCGGTAGCCATGCTACCGCCTTTCCCCGAGCGAGCGAAGCTCCCGAAAGACATGAATCAGGGTCCGGGGCCGCGTCCGTAAACGCTCCCGAAGCTCCGCTTCAGAACAACAAGGCGGCCTGCCCGTTTAGCCGAACAAAATCCCGCAGCGTGGGGACGCTGTGGGTCCTTGCTATGGTGCGCAACGTCGCAAGCGGCCAGGGGAGCTGTCGCTCCCGCACCCCACGGAGGGCGTTCCGCCCTCGAGTAAGGTCATCGAGCCATGGTTGGAACAAAGAATCGCCTGTGCGTTCATTCTACCCGACGCGCCGCGCGAGAACGAAACACAATCGCTTTTCCCAGGGCCGTTGCTACAGGGGCGAAGCCCTTGGAGTGCGGTGCCTTTGCGTGAGTGCCTCCTTTCGCTTTCCTCTCTGCGGTGCCGCGTCGAAAGTGCGGTGTCACTGCGACATCACGCGGTAGAATCGCTGCCGGACGAGGCTGATATCTTCCCCCAGCCAATAGGTATTTGCGGACGGCCAGGTGCCGGCGACATCCTGCCAGGGGATGTTGACGAGGTCATCGGTGTACTGCACCGTGTACTGGCCGCTGCCGAAATCCCCCCACGTAAGCGAGCCGTCCGGAGCAATGACGGCTGTGGGCCTGCCCGCCAGGACCATCACATTGTCCACCCTGTGAGTATTCGTCAGACCGCCTGTGCCTGCCGTGAAGCCGAAGTGCGCGTCATACGCAGTGTACCCGGCGATCTCGTAATCGAGCACCTGCGTCTCCG
Source organism: bacterium (assembly GCA_030691545.1). GTDB lineage: Bacteria > Auribacterota > JABMQX01 > JABMQX01 > JABMQX01 > JAUYEE01. Next base: position 6,760 of record JAUYEE010000189.1, read on the forward strand.
GCATGGGAGTAGCTGCGGTCGGATTGCTCATCCACACCTGAAGAAAGCCGTTGTCCAGCTCGATCCTCACATGAAAGGGAGCGGGCTTTCCTGCCGCGTCCAGTACATCCTCCATCTCCGGAATACCGCTGTTGTGCACGAAACCGGTCGAAGTCGGAGACTGACTACCCTCGATAATCGCGACGTAATTCTCAGGTTCCACACCGCCGCCTGAGTACGTGTCGAATTTGACGCCGTATCCGTCGAGTCCGCCGTAGAAGCCCAGGTGGCCGCCTCCGATGCCCAGAAGAGTCGGTCCCCTCACCCACGCAAAGGTCATCCCGTCGGCGCCATTGCCTCCCCCGATCCAGAAGTCGAACGAGACGGTGAACTTTTCAGCGCTGAGCTTCTGCGAGAGGAAAATGGAGCCGCCTGAGTTGTACTGCCCGGCCGTAATTAGAAAAATACTCTGAGTGGTGGAGTCCCAGGCTGCACTCCCGCTCAAAGTCCATTTCGCCGGGTCGGGCGGCGAGTCGAAGGTCTCCATCGCTGCTGCCGAGGCCAACACGCTCGCCGCAGCCAGCCACAAAATGGCAACGAATACTGAGCATCTTCGGAGTTGAATTGCATTCACTGTTGTGCCCTTTCGTTGAGTGCAAAAGTTGTGCATTTGCGACAAGACGGTTGAGACCGGATAGCGTCTAACCGTCACTCATTGAACAAGGTGGTTGAGGCCAGAAAGATGAGGTAAGAAAACCTTTCCTCGGAGTCAGGAAAAGGCTTCTCTGTTCAGCTTTGTGGCCGACCGTATTGAGAACTCAATTCTTGTTGCTAATCTCCAAACATACTATTCGGATCTCACGCGGTAGAAGCCACGACCCGAAATCCAGTCCTCCGTTTGCCAGACGGTGAAAGGCGTTGTTGTTAGGGGTGTCCAGGTGACCAGGTCCTCCGAGTGTTCGACGGTGTACACTCCTTGCGAGAACGGTGACCAGATCAGGCTGAGCTTGATTTCGTCAGATGAGATTCCAAAAACCTGGGGCTGCTGGGCGAAGCCAGCGACTTCCAGCGATACGTCGGGCGTGGCGCCGGCCAGAGACACTCTAACAGGCTGCGTCCATGTGCACTCGCCCTCTCCCGCCGCGACGCCCACATAGGCCATCTGGCTGAGCCGCATGCACAGGGTAACGGGCTGCCCGACCTTTCCCGAAAAAGGTATGACCTCATTCCAATCGGATAGAGTGGCTTTCCTCAGAGAAGCCGTGTTCTGAAGGACGAAATCTTCTTGCGAGAAATCGCCGCCCACCTCGATTCCCAGCACAGTCAGGCTCACCGCTCCGTCGAAGAGAGACAGGCTCTCGATGCTTCTTCCCCACACCTCCAACCGGCAGTTGGCGTAGAGATTCTTCTTGAGACTTCCTTCGATGGTGAACTCTCCGGCCCCCTCAAGCGTCAGCTCGAGCGAGACCGGCTCTCCCTCCGGAACCGTCGTGGAGCGCGGAATGAACGTCTCAAAGGAAGTCGAATGAGACAGCGCCTCGTGCGGAAGGGTGTCCATAGCCCTCGACCACGCCGTCGCGGTCGCCTGAATGACGAGGTTTTCCGCGTCGCATTCCGCTACGGCGCCGTCCAAGCCTAACTCGCTGTCGAGCGAAACGGACGCGCGGTGCTCTCCGAAGTCCGAGTTGTTCGTCCCATCCACTCCCACGGATGTTGTTACTCCGAAGGGTAACAACGACGACCGCTCCCACGCCGAAACGCGCATCCCGGCCGCAGCAACCCCTCTGGCGACGGAAAGTCCAAAAGGCAGGTCGGCATACGTCTGGGTAATGAGATCGCTCGTCGTGTGATACACCGTCGTGGCGCCGCCCCAGATTTCGTTGGCGGTGTTCTCGGCAACCTCGACGGCGTTGGCTCCGATAGCCCAGAATGACGCATGGTCGCTGCCTGCGGTCGTGTCGAGATGCACCTCCACATCAACAGTTGTGTAAGTCTCGATTGATGATTCGACCACACCTGCCAGGCTCTGGGATGCGTCATTTCTGCATATGTCAAGGTCCAGGGGAAGGGATGGTTGCCTATCGTCCGTGGGATGAATAATCATGTCCATATTGATGACGCCAACGATGTTCTTACCCGCAGCCTGGCATTCCTGCGCGTACACCTCGCTGCCGATCAACCCCTCCTCCTCGGCTGTGAAAAGGCAGAATTCCACCGTGCGCTCGAAACGGAAGTTTCTCAAAATGCTGGCCGCGGTCAAGACGCCCGCCGTGCCGCTGGCGTTGTCGTTGGCCCCCGGGGCTCGGTTCATAGGGTCTTCGCTGATGGAGTCGTAATGGGCACAGATGATGACCACTTCTTCGGGCCAGGTTGTGCCCGGCAGATGAGCGATGACGTTATTGCTATAGCCCGGCACGGGCCGTAACTCGGTTTCCAGCCCCAAGGCGTAGAATTGCTCCCTGAGGTACTCCTGAGCGTTTATCGCACCCTGCGTGGAGGCATAGCGGGTCAAAATCTGGCTGGACTTGCCGTGAATCGAGGCTTCTGTCTCCCCGCTCAACTCCGAAATCCACCGTGTGAACTCCTCCAGCGAGGAGCACGCCTCCAGAGCGCCTGCGATCTCGGGCTCAAACTTGACCCCGTACAGAGCGGGCTGCCAAGCCACACAGACCAGCGCGATAAGAACGAACAGTCCGACCTTTCTCGAAGTGTTCATGTGCCGCACTCTCCCTTTATGGGGTTTTGTGTTGTCAATGCGACCGAGGGATGAGAACGAAACGATTTCGCAAAGGCCAGAAAGGTGAGGTAGGAAGGGCTTTTCCCCGCCGAAAAAAGGCTTCTTTCTTCAGCTTTGTGGCCGGCTCGGAATAACCTTTAACTTCTTCAACGGGACAACCCTGTTGAGGCCAGAAAGTTGACCCCGGAAGGACTCCTCCGCAACTCAGGAAAAGGCTTCTGTGTTCAGCTTGGTGTCCGACCTTATTCAGAACTCAATTCTGGTTGATAATCTATCCACCCGCCGCCCCGCGAGTCAAGGGTGATTTTGCAGGAGGTGTGGGTACATTTGACTGGGTGCAGCCGCGTCTAAGTGCTCTGATTCATAAGTTCAGTAACGTATTTTTGGATGAATCCATTAGTCGAGAAGCCCGGCTGAAGCCGGCTCCGGCCCCATAACCCGCAGAGTCGCCACCGCCCGCTGAAGCTGCGCTTGAGCTCTCGACGGCGGGAGCGATCCTGCCGCGGTCCAAAGGCGCCTCCCTCGCCCGCGGCAGACAACCTCAGTGTTGCTCAACCCGCGCCTGCGGGCTTGACCGGGATTTTCCGTCTTTCCAGAGTCCTGTAATACCTGGTTCGGACGGAGGGAGAGAGGAAGGGGGAGGTGGTGTCGGTCCAGGTGGTCGTGGTGTCGCCGAGGGACGGGACGGTCTCGGCCGCGGTCTCCCATGTCAGCATGTCGCTGGAGGTAAGGACCCAGTAGGTTTTTCCTGCGAGGCTGCTCCAGGTGAGGACGGCGTTGCCGCCGAGTTCGCGCGAAAGGGTGTTGACGTAATATTCCCAGGCGCCCATGTCCACCGTAAGCCCCTTTCCCCCGTACATGACTCTGTGCATCCCGGCGTTATCGCTCGGAGGCAAAGTCGGGTCGGCAAATCCCACGTCAATGCAGGGTGACAATGGTCGGAGGCGGAAGTTCATGTTCAGCGGGTCAAAAAAGAGCGGTTCCGTGGTGATGTTTCCCTCGCCGCCTTCGGTCCAGTCCTGGATGCAGGAGTAGGTCGGGATACTCGAATCGTAGACCTGCGGCCCTCTCGGAGCCGTGTTCGCCCATATAATGGAGTTCCGGATCGTGCCGTTGCAATAAAACAGCCCGCCGCCGGAAGTTGTGGCCGAGTTTCCCGTTATCGTGTTGTTTTGGATCGCGCCGTTGCAGTCATACAGCCCGCCGCCGTAATAAAAAGGCCCGCTGCCGTAATATGCCGCCGAGTTGCCCGTTATCGTGTTGTTCTCGATCGTCCCGTTGCACGAGCCCAGCCCCCCGCCCCTCTGCGCCGTGTTGCCCGTTATCGTATTGTTGTGGATCGTGGCGTCGCAATAGGCCAGCCCGCCGCCGGAACTTGTGGCCGAGTTGCCCGTTATCGTGTTGTTCTGGATCGTGCCGTTGCACTCGTGCAGCCCGCCGCCCCACTGCGCCGAGTTGCCCGCTATCGTGTTGTTCTGGATCGTGCCGGGGCATGCATAGAGCCCGCCGCCGCCGGATTTGGCCGTGTTGCCCGTTATCGTGTTGCTCTGGATCGTGCCGGCGCAGAAGTACGGCCCGCCGCCGTATTCCGCCGAGTTGCCCGTTATCGTGTTGCTCTGGATCGTGCCGTCGCACAAGAACAGCCCGCCGCCGTAATATCTGGCCGAGTTGCCCGCTATCGTGTTGTTCTGGATGGTCGCGTGAGTGTAATCGGGGTATGTTCCTCCGAGAATTCCGCCGCCGTCAAGCGCGTCCCCGTTTCGGATTGTGAAGCCGGAGAGGACACAGCCTTCGGTCTCGGTCCCGGAGAACCTGACGACGGAACCGGCTTTGTTGCCGTCAATGATGGTGTATTTGACCACACGGCGGTCGAGAGGGTCTGTGCTGGTGAGGGTGATGTTTTTGCCGTTGAACCTGATGTTCTCGACATAGGTCCCCTGGGCCACGATGACGGTATCGCCATCCGAGGCGGCCTCTATCCCGCGCTGAACGGTCGCAAAGGGAAGCGCCTTGGTCCCGGGATTGCTGTCGTCCCCGACAGGCGGAGGCGCCACGTGCCACTCGGAGGCAATTAAGCCTGAGCTGAGAGATACCAGAAGAAAGACTGACATGGCAGAGCGAAACGTTCTTAGGTTCATTGTGCGGCCCCCTTTCGGCAGTGGTCTGGACGGTGTCATCTCCCACGCCACGGATGCGATACACTGACTTCGCGACTATTGACGATACTATTCCATCTACAACGGGCACCGGTGATAACAACGCAGGCGGCGCAGAAGCTCCCTTATTCTTCGACAGTCCTGTAATACCTGCTTCGGATGGAGGGAGAGAGGAAGGGGGCGGTCGTGTCGGTCCAGGTGGTTGTGGTGTTGCCGAGGGAAGGAACGTTTTCGGCGGCGGTTTGCCAGGTGAGCATGTCGCTGGAAGTAAGGACTGAATAGGTTTTGCCCGCGAGGCTGCTCCAGGTGAGAACAGCGTTGCCGCCGAGTTCGCGGGAAAGGGCGTTGACGTAATATTCCCACGCTCCCATATCCACGGTGAGCCCTTTTCCGCCGTACATGACGCGGTGCATGCCGGCGTTGTCGGTCGGGGGCAAAGTGGGGTCGGCAAATCCCACGTCAATGCAGGGAGAGGATGGCCGGAGGCGGAAGTTCATGTTCAGCGGGTCAAAAAAGAGCGGTTCCGTGGTGATGTTTCCCTCGCCGCCTTCGGTCCAGT
>JAUYEE010000227.1 GCA_030691545.1 bacterium
AATCCTTCGCGGTTTCGTTCGCAAAGCGGACGTCGCGGCGCGTTACGGTGGGGACGAGTTTGCCTTGATTTTCTCTCACACCTCCAAGGAGCAGGGCGTGGTTGTGGCGGAGAGGCTTCGCCGCCTTGTCGAGCAAGCGGCTTTCAAGGGCGAAGAGACTCTGCCCCACAAGAAGCTCACGATAAGCACCGGAATGGCGACGTGCCCTGACGACGCGAAGGGGCCGGAAGAATTGATCAGTTGCGCCGACCAGGCGCTATACGAAGCAAAAAACAAGGGAAAGAACAAGGTCTGCGTTTACCGGCGACCTGCGAAGGAACTGGCAAGCGTTTGACCCGAAGGGGCGTTTTGCGCGGGTCTCCCTGATGGTGGCATAGGCAGGCTTGCTGATGATTCTCCACGGGTCCCGCCAAAGCCGGGATGTCACATCGGCACAACTCGCGCCAAGGAGCTTGACAGTGAAGGAGTTAGATACAAAAACCGCAAGACGAGAGAGAATCTTAGTTGTTGACGACTCCACCTCCGTGCGGGGCTTCCTCGAGGACCTCCTCAAGGAGGAAGGTTACCGCGCCGCTTCCGTCCCGGACGCAGACGCCGCCCTCGACTTCCTCCGCTCGAACGTTGTGGAGCTAATGCTTCTTGACATCAAGATGCCCGGGCGCTCCGGCATGGAGCTTCTCAAGCAGGTTCAGCTCCTCTACCCGGAAGTCCCCGTGATTATGATGACCGGGTACGCCTCCCTCGATTCCGCCAGAGAGGCCATCCTCGCTGGGTCCGCGGACTACGTCTTCAAACCCTTCCGGAACGAGGAGATTCTTCTTTCCATCTGCAATGCTCTCGACAGGCTGCGCATCAAACGAGAGAACATCCGCCTCAAGGAGACCATCTCGCTGTTCAACGTCAGCGAGGCGATTGCCTCCTCCGTCAACTCGGACTCCCTCCACCAGATTGTCCTCATGTCTGCCCTCTCGCAGACCCGTTCGACCCGGGCGGCTCTTTGCGTCTTCGACGACTCGAAGCGAGTGCTGGATGTGCGCGCCATTTTAGGAGGGGAGGTCTCTCGCCCCCTCCGCCCGAACTACGTGGGTTATCCGGCCGTGGATTTCATCATGCAGAACAACAAACCGCTCCTGTTATACACCGGCAAGGACCATCCCCTCGCTGGTGAAGTGGATGTTCTCGAGTACAAGCCCGCCATTTTCCCGGAGATGTTCCCGTTCGAGAAAGAGATGGTCCTTTTCCCCCTGAAAATCCGCAATAGCATGCTGGGGCTGATCCTCATCTCCAAACGCGCCGCCGAGGACGGATTCACCCGAAGCGACATCCAGGTCCTCTCCATTATCTCCAACCAGGCAGCGGTCGCGCTCCATAATTCCCGTCTTATGAAGGACCTCGAGCGCGGCTACATGAACACCCTCCTCTCTCTCAACCTCGTCCTCGAGGCGAAGCACCCCTACACGAGAGGTCATACCCAGCGCGTCACTCAGTACAGCCTCATGGTTGCCAAGGCCATGAGCCTGGGCGAGGAAGACCTCCGCACCATCCGCGACGGAGCGACCCTCCACGACATCGGCAAAGTCGGAGTCAGCGAGGAAATCCTCAACAAGAAAACCAAGCTCAGCGATGATGAAATGCAGCAAATCCGCCGACACCCCACCATCGGTGATGAGATTATCAGCCCCATCCGATTCTTAGCGCACACCCGCCCCATCATCCGCCACCACCACGAGAGAATTGACGGCAAGGGATGGCCCGACGGCGTGGACGGGAGAAACCTGCCGTTAACTGTCCGTCTCGTCTCCGTCACGGACGCTTTCGACGCCATGACCTCCATGCGCCCCTACCGCCAGCCGCTCAGCTACGACCGCATCTGCGAGGAGGTCACTCAAAATTCCGGTACTCAATTCGACCCGGATGTGGTAGAAGTTATGCTAAAACTCATCCGGGAGGGTAGAGTCGAGAATTTTGAGCAAACGGCATAACGATCTCTGGCAAGCATCCATAACCGTCATCCCCGGCGGCGTCAACAGCCCCGTCCGCGCGTTCCGGAAGGTTGGCGGGACACCGGTTTTTATTGACCACGCACGCGGCTGCCGGCTTTTCGATTGCGACGGCAAAGAGTACATTGACTACGTCCTCTCCTGGGGCCCGCTGATTCTCGGACACGCTCACCCCAGTGTCCTCTCCGCCATCCGGCAAGCCTGCGAAAAAGGAACTTCCTTCGGCGCCCCCACCGCACAGGAAGCCCTCTTCGCGCAGATGATCGTCGAGTCCGTCCCCTCCATTGAGAAAGTGCGCCTCGTCAGCTCCGGAACCGAAGCTGCCATGACCGCCATCCGCCTCGCACGCGGCTACACCGGCAGGGACGACATCATCAAGTTCGAGGGGTGCTACCACGGACATTCCGACAGCCTCCTTGTCAAAGCCGGTTCCGGCGCCGCGACGCTTGGCGTCCCGGACAGTCTTGGCGTTCCGGCGGACTTTGCCCGCCACACGCTCACGCTGCCGTACAATGACACAGACGCCTTTTTGCAGACCATCCAGCAGAAACATCAGACCATCGCCTGCGTCATCGTTGAACCGGTCGCCGCCAACATGGGCGTTGTGCCACCCGAGGATGGATTCCTCCAGACGCTTCGGGAGGCGTGCACGACCTACGGCGTTCTCCTCATTTTCGACGAAGTCATAACCGGCTTCCGCCTCGGTCTCGGCGGAGCTCAGGCACATTATGGTGTCATGCCCGACCTCACGACCCTCGGCAAGATTATCGGCGGGGGCATGCCCATCGGAGCCGTCGGCGGCAGGGCTAAAATCATGGACCATCTCGCTCCGGACGGCGGCGTTTATCAGGCGGGCACTCTCTCCGGGAATCCCGTCGCCGTGGCGGCCGGAATCGCCACCCTCAAGATTCTCTCGGAACAGAATCCGTACGAGGCTCTGAACCGTCTTAGCGGCAACCTCGCGGATGGCCTCCGCGACATCACACAGAAGCTCTCCATACCTTCCTATCTGACCCGCGTCGGGTCAATGATGTCCCTGTTCTTCTCGGAGCAGCCTGTCCGAGACTTCCAGGACGTCCTCAAAACCGATGCCGACCGATACCGCAGGTACTTTCACGCCATGCTGAACAAGGGCATCTACCTCGCCCCATCCCCCTACGAGGCGACCTTCCTTTCGACGGCTCACACCGAGGAGGATATCGAGCGAACCCTCACAGCGGCGGAGGAATCGCTGAGGGGATTATGACTTCACTCCGTTTCGCCGACGCTGTGAAGGAGGGCCGTTTGTCTATCGAGACTCACGGACCCATCAGGTGTGTGACTTACCCCGTCCTGGCTCGTTATCGGGAGCTTTCTGCTCTGACCACTCTTCGCAACAATGCATGGCCTGCCCCGACGACCGGTCCCCAGTTGCTCAAGGTCGCCGGTCCCTGGGTGTCGCACGTTCTGGGGATTCCTTTTCAGAACCTCATCGCCGGCAAACAGGTCCACGGCACGAACATCTTCTCCTTCTCGAAAGACCACCCTGCCAGCCAACCAGGTGGCACGGGCCTCCGTGGCCGTTCAGGCGTACTCCCTACAGAAGCGCGCGGCGTCTCCCCGCACGCTCCATACTTTTGCGCGGGAAGGCGGGCAGGCGAGCCCGTGATTCCTGCTGCCCCGCCCGTCGCGGAACCGCAGGTCATTCCTTCCACCGATGGCTTTCTGACCAACGCCCGACGGATGGCTCTCATCGTCGTTACTGCCGACTGCCTTCCCATTTTCCTTTACGACCCGAAACGCGGCGTCATCGGCCTTCTTCACTGCGGGCGCGCCGGGACGATGGACGACATCGTCGGCGTCGGCATTGAAAAAATGCGAGAGGACTTCGGCAGCAACCCCGCGGATTGCGTCGCGGTTATTGGCCCATCGGTCGGCCCATGCTGCTACGATATGGACCTATGGGGGGCAAATGAACACCGCCTGAAAGAGCTCGGAGTGGCGACCGTCTTCAACTGCCGCGTCTGCACCAAGTGCAACAATGACGTCTTCTATTCCCACCGGGCGGAAAGAGAGAACGCGGGAAGAATGATTTCCGCCATCGCTTTGAAGTGATAGAATCCTCTGGCTGGTCCGCGCGGCAGAGCGCGGGGCAGCGCAAGGCCCCGACGAGCGGTCCCCGGCGCTTGTGCGCGTCCACGGGCAGGCTTGGTGGGATGCGTGCGGTGAGAGGATGGCGTCTTGCAGCGGGAAACGCGATTCTTCAAATCCTGTGAATCCTGTCATCCTGTCAGAATGATGAAGACAATCCGCCAAAACATTGAGGAAGTCAGAAAACGAATCGCCAACGTGGCGGAGTCCGTCGGTCGCTCGCCGGATGAGGTGACCCTCGTCGCAGTGACGAAGTTTCGCACGCCGGAAGAGATCACTCAGGCCGCCGCGGCAGGAGTGAAGACCTTCGGCGAGAACCGCGTCCAGGAGGCGAAGGCAAAGGTCCATCTTCTGCCGGAGGGAATCTCTTGGCACATGATTGGACATCTCCAGACGAACAAGGCAAAGGACGCCGTCGCTCTTTTCGAGTGCATCCATTCGCTCGATAGCATTCACCTCGCCGACGAGGTCGAGAAACGCTGTGCCGCCGCCGATAAGACGATGGACGTTCTGCTGGAAGTGAACGTCTCCGGCGAGGAATCGAAATATGGCTTGAGGCCCGATGACATGGAAGGTGTTGTCCAGCACGTTATCGCGCTTCCGCACCTTCATCTGAAGGGGCTGATGACCATGGCGCCTTTCGTTGATGACCCGGAAACCGTCCGCCCCGTCTTCCGCGGACTCCGCGAGCTGAGAGACCGAATCAACGAGGCGGGTATTTGCAGGCTGACCGACCTCTCTATGGGCATGACTCAGGATTACGAAGTCGCCATCCAGGAAGGCGCCACCATCGTCCGCATCGGCTCCGCCATTTTCAACGTCTGACGATTGGCAACCGCCTATGATTGAAATCAGAGAATCGGGAGAAGGACTGAGCCTGTCAGTGCGGGTTCAGCCGAAATCCTCGGCAGACAGAATCCTCGGCAAGCACGGCGGAGCGTTGAAGGTCAGCGTCACAGCCGCCCCGGAAAAGGGAAAAGCGAATGCGGCGGTCATCGCTTTGCTTTCGGAGAAGCTCGCCGTCCCGAAGTCGTCAATTGAAATCGTTCGCGGCGAGACCAGCCGCCTGAAAACGGTGCGAATCCGCGGCGTGGCGAAAGAAACGGTCTCGGCGCTTCTGAGCGGGGTGAGCAATTCACGGTCGTAATCAGGCAATGGACCCTGATGGGCGGCGACAGGATCACCGCAGGCTTTCGCGCGGCAGGCTGCTTATAGCGTTTTCCGCGGGCCCGGTCACGGGCCACGGAGCGGCCTGCGCGGTTATGGATGGTTCGAGCAACGGCCATCCGTGCCGCGTCCCGGTGCAGCCTTTTGTAAATAAAATTGCGAATCATGGACGGCGGCCCGCAGGAGAAGGTCCGATGTCCACCTTTGCCATGATCTGCCGGGCTTCAGCCGGTGGTCAGAGGGCGTCCCTGACTTTTGTGAAGGAGCCCGCTTCAGCGGGGCTTCTCGACCAGAGGGATTCATCCGTGACGAGAGGAGCATGGAGTTTGCAGGTCAAATCACGAAAGGAATAGCGAAACGTGGACTACAAATTCTGCTCCCAATGCGGAAGCAAGCTCGAAGAAAAACTCGTGGACGACAAAACCCGGCTTCAATGCCCCGCGTGCGGATTTGTCCAGTACTTCAATCCCGTCCCCGCCGCTGCTGTGACCATTATCCAGGACAGCCAAATCCTCCTCGTCCAGCGAGCTTTCGAGCCGAGAAAAGGGCTCTGGTCACTCCCCGCTGGCTTCCTTGAGGCTGACGAAACAGTCGAGGAATGCGCCATCCGAGAGGTCAAGGAGGAGACGAACCTCGACGTGGAACTGACCGGCCTCCTCAACGTTTATTCTGTCTTCGACGATCCCCGTTACATCTGCCTTCTCGTCGTCTATACCGGGAAAATCCTCGGCAGTGAGCTGAAATGCGGCGACGACGCCTCCGACGCAAGATTCTTTTCCCCATCCGCCCTCCCCCAAATCGCCTGGCGCGTCCACCGCCTCGCCGTCGAGCTGGCGTTCCAGAGAGAACAAGGACCCTAAGAATTCGCAGCTGCCAAGCGCGCTCAGCCACTCTTGGGTTTCTGCATCACGACGTTGCCGCAATTCTTGCAAACCCATTTTCGCTGCTTGTGGAAGCTCCGCTTCTCCTCCTCCATGGGTTTCCCGCATCTCTTGCAGATCATGGCTTGTGGTTTTCTGTCGCCTAACTTGTCCGTTCAACCTCGGACGTTTCGCGCACCGGAGTGCAT
>JAUYEE010000008.1 GCA_030691545.1 bacterium
CCGAGAAAATGACCGCCAGAGAACAGGCGGGGTATCTCGGTCCCGTCCAGACGGTGAAAAGCGAGACCGCCGAGTTCTCAACGCAAGATGGCAAACGGGTCGAGGGAGCGAGGGTTCCCTCCCTGGAGACATCCTATAACCGCCGGGGCGATGTGACAGAGGAACGCTGGTACGATTCCTCCGGCAATCTGGATTTTCGAGTCCTGTTCACTCACGACGCGAAGGGGAACGTGCGAGAAGTCGTTCGCCGCGACGCACAGGACAACCTTCTCGAGAGGCACGTCTATCGCCACGACAGCAAGGGCAGGCCCACCGAATCCCTCGCCTACGACTCCGAGGGGCAACTTACCGCGAAGGGTGAGTATCGCCACGACGCGAAGAAGAACGCGGTCGAGTGTGTCTTCCGCGACGAGAAGGGATTGCAGAAAAATCGCCGCCTCGACGTCCAGGATGCGAAGGGAAGGCGCATCCGCACCGAGTGGTACGACGCCGACAATACCCTGAAATGGAGAACGCTCATCTCGTACAACCCGAACGACGCGAAGATCGAAGAAACCTCGTGTGACTACAATCCCGACGGCTCCCTTGACCGCAAAACCGTCTCCACTTACGACGCCAGGCGGAGAATCCTTTCCGAAGCGACTTATGCCGCCGCCGGCTCGCTGTTAGAGAGGTTCGAATACACCTACGAGTACGATTGGCGAGGCAACCCTATCAAACAGACGCGGCTGAGACTCGTCCAGAAAGAGGGACTGCCCGGCGAGGGCGCCTCCATCTACGAGCCGGAATCCGTGACCTACCTGACCCTCACCTACTTCCCGGACGCCCCAACGCAGTAGCTCGCCTGCGTGAATTTCCCGCCTGTGCCGTCGTTAGAGGTTCCTGATCGCCAACAAGTGAGGCGTTCTCGTTATCTTCACTTCGCAGTTGACTCAGTACATGCCTTTGTAAATACGGTTACGAACGGTGCGCGAGGGCACAGATCGCGATGACCCACTTTGAACATTGCCGCGTCCTGCCGGGCTTAAGCCGGCAGCCTCGTTTAGCCACCGTCTTCAGGCGGTGGTGTCAGACCCGCGGAGCTTCTCGTCCGGAGCCGGCTTTAGCCGGGCTTCTCGACCAGCGGATTCATCCGAAAATGCGTCGCCGAATTCACGAAAAGACTGAGCCGCGATTCCTCGCTGCCGTTTCTACGCTGTCAGGCTGTCCATAAGTGCGAAAATCATCTCAGCAAGCTCCGGGCAAGCCTCTCCGGTCACGAAGTCAGGGGGACGCCTCTCGCCGTCGCAGCGAACGTACGCAGTCATCAGAACGAACCACGCCCAATCATCCCATCCCCGCTTGATGAAAAACTGGGCGACTCGCAACGTGTTCTTCATGGCCGCCAATTGCATCCTGCCCGCTCGCCCCCGAGCCATGCCCTGCAACGTCCCATTCTCGACTGATTCGTCGAAGAAGGCGATGACCTCCTCGATCGTGGGCGGAGTCTCAACCTCCGGTTCCACGCCCGTTCCGACCAAAAGCACTTCGATCCCGGGGGCGAAGGGGTCGTCGCTCGCAATCACCAATCCTCCTGTCGCTTCTCCCGCGGCGGATGGAGCAAACTCGATCACGACCTCCACCTGGCCTTTGTCCGGATCGTCGGCCACCGGCGGAAGCACCACCGGCAACTCAGGCGCCCAGACAAGGGAAAAATCCCCACCGGTACGAGCCTCGACGGTAATGCTGGTCACCGTCAGGTCGGCGAACCCGATGTTGGAGATGGTCACCACGGCTGTGGCTGAACTCCCAACTTCCACGTCTCCGAATTCACATGGGAAGGGGCTTGCATCAATTTCTGGCAGGATAAAAAGCGCGTGGGCGGGCAATGCGGCGAGGGCAAGAACAAGTGTGGCGAGCGGCAACTGTAGGCTTCGACTTCTCATGGGACTCTCCTCTTGGTTGTGGTTAGTTTTGCCTACTGGAGGAGCCACGGTGTGTTGGATTGACCACGCTCAGGGTTGAGCGTGTCCCACGGGAAGCGACGAGCAAACTCCCGGTTGAGTGATGGTAAAGCAAGAACCGTGCCTGGTGCTTGACATATCCATCGCCGGGGCCTCGGGGCAGGGACATTCGCCGAAAACGCCGAGAATGGACGCCCCTGACTTGTTCCTTATTAGCGCGGGTGACGGAACTTATGCCGAACGCATTCGATTACTTGTCCGTCTCTCAAGAAATCCAGGGCTGAGACTCGTCGGGCTGCTGCTTTCTCACGCCCGAGGCCATACTCTCCAATTTTGCACGTGAGCGGTTCACTTTTGAACGAAGAGATGACTTTTTCCGCCTCTCGCGCGTCCGCTCGCTTTTCAACCTTTCCATATCGCACTGGGGGAACGACCGTTCGTCAATCAGGTGGGGCCGCTGAGGAACCATCCCCTTCTCGGAAATATCCGTGAATGGTTTCCGCAACCAGGCGGGTCATGCCGGGAATGGAGGCGAGTTCATCAACGGAGGCTTCTTTGATGCGTTTCAGACTCCCGAAGTGTTTGAGAAGCTCCTTCTTCCGCTTCGGGCCGATGCCGGGCAGAAGGTCGAGGGCGGACCGGAATGCGGCTTTCTTCCGGAGTTTCTTGTGGTAGGTTATGGCGAAGCGGTGCGCCTCGTCTCGGATTCGCTGGATGAGGAAAAGGACGGGGGAATTCGCCCGGAGGACAATCGGATTTTTGCGGTCAGGAAGATAGATTCTCTCGCCCTGGCCTTTATCGGGCTGCCAATCGGACTTGTCTTTGGCAAAAGCGATGACGTCAACCCCTTCGACCTGGAGCTCCTGAAGCGCCTTTCTGGCAACGTTGAGCTGCCCTTTGCCGCCGTCAATAATCATCAGGTCGGGCAGGTCGCCGCTCTCCTTGCCTCTGCGCGACCTGCGAGTAAGAACCTCGTGAATCATTGCGTAATCATCCGCCTGTCCGACAGTCTTAATCTTGTACTTCCGGTAGTTGGACCTGTCCTTTTTGCCGTTGGTGAAGGTGACCATGGACCCGACTGCGAGGTTGCCGCCGATGTTGGAGATGTCGAAACATTCAATCCGCCGCGGGGTTCGGGCAAGGTGCAGCCGCTTTTGCATGAGGTCGAGGGTCTGGGCGAGGATAGCCTCCTCGTCCTTCCGGGCGGCGAGGGCACTTCGCGCGTTCTT
>JAUYEE010000165.1 GCA_030691545.1 bacterium
ATGCACTCGAGCCAGTTGCCCATGTGCGCCAGAATGGGGTCAGGCGGCTCTTTCTGAAGCAGCGGCGTCTCCGGGACGCTGTCATCAACTCCTTTGCTCGAATAGACCGGATTGCCCGGATTGTGCCCGAATCGCGTTTGCACGAGGCCCTTGCCGAGCATGAAGAAAGTCGTCTCCGTGTTCCATGAGCTGCCGAAATGCGTGACAAACTGGGTGTAGAATCCTTCCGCGTACTCCAACATGACCGTGACGTTATCGGGGGCCGTCCGACGCCGGTCAGTGGTCGGCGCGTAAATGCCGCCAAAGGCTGTCGCGGCGACGGGACACTCGCATCCGGTCACGGCGTGGACGAAGTTGCTGAAGTGCGACATCCACCCGCCGATGGGTCCGCTGGAGAAATCCTGGTAGCCCATCCAAGCCGCGTGCTGGTCGGCGTCAAAGGGCCTGTACGGCTTGCCATGAAGAAACGCCTTCCAGTCGGTCTCTTGCTCGTTCTGAGGCCCCCTGTATTGATTCCAATAAGGCTCGTAAAGGCTGATCGTCGTCTCGACACGGAACAATTTACCCAGAGTACCCTTAACAAAGAAATCCTTCAACGCGAAGGTCGCCTCGGAGCTGCTGCCCTGGGTGCCTTGCTGGATGACGACGCCAGCTTTCTTAACGGCATCGTAGCACCTGTTCAAAGAATCCAGGCTTTCCATCAATGGAGCAATCGGCTTTTCCACATAGACATGCTTTCCAGCCTGAGCCGCGTCAATCACCTGGCCACAGTGCTGGTGGTCCGGCGTGGCAATGATTACCGCGTCAATATCCTTGCCTCCTAACAGTTCTCGATAGTCGGCATAAGACCGAGGCTTGGCGCCGAACATTCTGTCAATGTGCGCCGTCCAGGAGTCACGTTGCTGTTGCCACACGTCGCATATCGCGGTCACCGTTACCCTCTGGTCGGCGTTCCTGGCCGCCTGGACCAGGCTTTGCATTCGGCCGCCGCAGCCTATGAGTCCGATGTTTATCCGGTCATTGGCTAATGCCGAAGTGGCGAAGCTGCTCCGCGTGAATAGCGACGCCCCGATCACAGTTCCCGCACCGGTTAGCAGGCTCCTTTTGATGAACTCGCGGCGATTGGATTTTAAGTTCTTCACTGTATTTCTCCTTTCTTTGCGACACAGTTGTGACCGTTCTGGCCAGCATGCGGGCGCCCGTCTGCACTTTTGTCGCAGGGCCACGGCAACGGAGGCAAGAACGCGCTTTCAGATGGAAGGGACTCCCGGTTCAAATTCAACCACCGCGATCTCGTACACGTCAAAAGGCGGGATGGCAAACTCGACCACGCGTCCTTGTTCATCGAACGAAACCGCCACATCGTGCTCGCGTAAGGGACTTGCCAACTTAACGCTTTTTACCTTTCTGCTTACAGGTACGGCCACTCGGACGACAACATTCTCGGCCGGAACGTCCAAACGGTAGTTGACCAGGTGAACGAACCGGCGATTATCTTGCTGGGTCAGCTCGGCACAGAGCCCCGCGGGCCCGCTAATTGACAGGGAGAGCTCCGTACTACAAATCTCCCGGATTGCATCCACCACCGAATCCTTCTCCTCGACGCCGAGTTTTCTCATACCCGGGACGTCGTCAGAAATAGGCTGTCCGCGAGGAACCATGTTTTCGTCATGCGTGCCTGCGGGGCCTACTGTGCACAACCGGCCTCCTCGTCGGACATAACGAAGGATTTGCTCCGCCTGTCGGTCGGACAACGACACGCACCCCGCGAGAATCAGGACCTTATACCTCCCGAGTTCCTCAAGATGGTGGTCGTAAATAATCTGGAAAGGCACTCGGTTCAGAATGAGCGTTTGCTCCACTTGTGACGTCAAGTCCGCGAACCTGGGATCAGCATAAACCTGTGATGGAAAACTCCTCAGGACCGCCACATCGGCGACAACCGCCGCGTCTCTCAACAATTCTCTCCGTTCACGGAAGAAACGAACGTACGAGGTGATCGCGGTTGAAACCGGGTTCCGCGACCCCGGTTTCTCCACGATCCTGCCGTACTCAAACCAGCAAATGCACCCCAGGCAATCGAGATTGAACGCCATCGCCTCCGCCATCTCCAACGGATTCGTCGCGTAACAAAAAGCCATGTTGTCCATCCGCCGAGCAACTTTGTAAGTGGGAATACGGGACTCAAGCCTCCCCTCCCTGTAACCCGGCGGTCGCCCTTCATCCCAGAACGCTTCACCCCCTTGCAGGAGCGTGCCGTGGCCAACGGGCGGACTGATACGGTCGCCAACTCCTCCCGGATTACATTCCACTAAGATGTCCCCGCGAAGCGTGCGCGCGTAGCGGCTCATATCGTGGTAGGAATCAGTCAGAGACCGGCACGAGAAGTCAAGCCACGCCCTTCGGAGTGGGTTGTCAGGCGGCCCCGTCATCGGCGGTGTTACCGTGTCCGTGTCAGAAATCCCCATTCTTCCGAGTTGCTCCGTCGAGAAATTCTGGCGGAGGAACGCGCCGAAGCGAGCCGCCGAGTTCGCGTCGCTCCCTGGCCCAACAACGTAGTTGTCGAAATGAAGAAGGTCGGTGCCGATCTCCTCCACGGCGAATCGCACAATGCGGCGGTAAAACGCCTGAGCGCCCGGGTGATTCCGATTCCAGTAATAGCGATAGGTTGCGCTGCCATAGGTTGTCGGTTTGCCTTCACGGTTCAGTACTACCCAATCTCTCGCCTCAGGCGTTTCCGGGAATAACAGTTCCCAGCCGAAGGCGCCACTGTATGCGTACACGCCGACACGGAGACCTTCATCGTGGCATAGCTTGGCGAATCGGACGGCATCCTCCATGCTCTCGCTCTCCGCGGACAGGCCGAATCCCTTGTAACAATGCATCATCACGAAATTCACGCCCAATGCCTTCAGTTCGGACACCATCTCCGGGCTATGTTCTCGACTGTATGCCGACCGTTGCTCGGGCGATGGCGTGTACCCCTCGCTGCCATCCCGCCGCACGCGGAACAGAAGCGGTTCCCAGCTTCCCGCCATGACGATCCCTTCTCGCTGTAGCCACTCCGGCCGCTTTGTTCGCGGAAGGGTCAGCGGCTCAGCCCGGACCAATCCAACAGCGAAACTTAAGAGTAGAAGCCCTTTTGCTACACGCATGCCAATTGTCTCCGAAAAAAAGCACGTTGGTGCATTAGTCTAATCGCGCAACCCTTGCTCGGTAAAGAACAATGACGCGAATGGATGTACCCACATAATCGAGATGTGTGAGACAGACCCTCTTGCATGCTTCGGCCCTGGCAGTTCACGGCACAGTGCCGGGCTTTAGCCGGCACCTCCTTTAGCCACGTGCTTGAGCGGGTGGTCTGAGACACCAGGCGCCACTCCTTCACGGAGCCGGCTTGAGCCGGGCTTCTCGAACAAAGGATTGATCCATCTTCCTGCCACGGAAACACCGCCGCGCCCACGCGAATCGTTGGTAACGTCCTTCCTTGCGGGAAGAGACCTGTTTCTGGCCCGTTTCTTTGGAACCTATCGGCAAAGAATGTGTCAAAAGAGATAATAAGATGTTGTTACAATCCTTTTACGACGACTCGCGCCGTGAACGGATAGAATCTTCGCCGAGACGGAACGTGAAGTCCCGGTACGCCAACCAGCGGGCTGCCATTGAGCCCGCATGAGGTCGTGTTGGCCACAGCCTTTCGGAGATCAGCCAACGGGTCCACGGCTAAACTGGAAAGAGTAAGGAGGTCGGCATGAGGTCGCTGATCGTATTTTGCGCGGTGTTAGCAGTGACTTGCAGCGCCAGCTTGTGGGCTGTGCGTGCGGAGACTGCGTACGAAGAAGCGAAGGCTTCGGAGGCGGAGGTGAATGGGGCGGTGCAGGATGGGAGGTATCAGGAGGCGCTGTCGCTTTTGGAGAGGCGGATTGCGGCGAATGAGGAGCGGGAGTATTCGCTGTATTTGAAAGGGGTGGTGCTGTATCTGAAGGAGGATTATGACGGGTGCGTTCGGACGCTCGACGAACTGATGAAGGAA
>JAUYEE010000175.1 GCA_030691545.1 bacterium
CGGCTACGACCGGGGCCGGAAGAATAAGCTGTTGCGCCAACGCATGCTGTGCCACCGTGATGCCAGGAAACGCCCGGACAAGCCCGAGCCAGACATTCTCTTGCTGCAGGGTTGCTGCTAGCCGCGCGACTTGCCAGTGCATTTCCCACACGCCTCGCAGGTGCCGTTCATCTAGGGCAGCGGTTGAGTGGACGTCGTACCGATAATCGGTGATGTCGTTGTGTCGTAGCCCATCGGGCATCTCTGGACCCCTCCTATTCAAGAGTCTACAGCACGACACCTGACATTGTCAATATAAAAGACCACAAGAGTAACAGACATGTCAGTAGCGATGGCAATTTTAGAGCAGATAGGCGTCCACGCCGGCACGCCCACGACAGTGGGCGGGCATGAATGCAGGCTGCCCGTAAAGTGCTTATTCGACTGACCTCCGTTACGCCACAGTTCATCCACGACTCGCGTTGGATCGTCCACGACACCGATCGGGCGTTCATGACCGCTGAAATCATCCGCGACCAGATGTACTTTAACGCCATCTCGCGCCTGGGGCAGACCGTCGGCTCGGGTGTCCTCACGCGGCGCAAGATCACGCCCTGATCACCATCGATAACATACCTGTCTGCTTCTTCCCAAATACACCACGACATACTGATTCTTCCCGTGGTCATTCTGCGAGACCAGCTTGTACCCATTGGCCTCGATCTCGCGAATCACCTTTGAGGGTTGGCTCGTGGGGGAATTTCTGTAGGTCGTGATAAAGGGGTTTCCCTGTTATCCAGAATCTCCATTTTGACATCCCGGACGCCCTCAGTGTACCCCCAAGGAACTACATTGCAACCGCATTCCCGCCCCACCGCAGCGGCACTCCTCTCAGGAAGCAGCATCCACCGCCTCCGGGGGTTCAGCACAAGTGAATCGTGACACCGCAACGGACGATGACCCGGGCTGCTCGCGTCCCGCCCGAGCTCTACTGTGGTATTGTGACGTGTGCGGAAAACCCGCCAAAATGGAAAAAGGAGCTTGTGCCACTTCCCTGAGCCCGAAGGCTGAGGTCTGTGGGACGTGCTCCTTTAGATCTCGGACTATCGTCCTATCCCAAGCCTAGCGCTTATGCTCTCTCCTGTCAATACGTACGATCAGCACGTTGGAGCCAGACTCCTTGACTTTTTCGACGCCGCCACGCCGTGGCACCGATCCCTCTGGAATCCGAGCCTCGTCCTTACTTTGAAAGAGACATTGGAGGCCAGTGAGGCGTTCCGCGCCAGTGCACGCGGAAAGGAATCCTTGAAGGATCTGATCAACCATGCAGTGAAGCTCGCGGGGAGTGATCCCGGAACAGGCGAGCCGAAGCAGCGCCAGCTTCTCCAGAAGGCACTCGGCACGACGCTACCCCATGACGGCCTGGACTACCTTACGGTCGCCGGTATCACCAAGGACATCGAGGCGCAGTATCTCGCGCGATGGTCGGCCGTCCTGGCCGACACCAACACGCGACCCCGACCAGAACGGACGGCTCGTGCCGTTGCCGCTTACCTGCTCGACCTTGGATTCAGCTCGAACTTCCTCCATCGATGGTGGACCTACCGCATCCGTCACGAACCCGGCACGCGAGAGATGGCCGACTTGCTGCGGGATGCCCACCAACTCGCACAGAGTGCTCGACGCACCTTCGACGTTCTGATCGCATTCGAAACCGCACCTCGCTCTCCAGCCGGCCTCCCACCGCGGTGGATAGATGCAGCCAGCGCGTCAGCCTGGCTCAAACAACATCACTTCGGCGCACAAGGCATTCGACAAGAGGGAGGCATGCTGTTCCAACTCCTCGCCCGCGACGCGGACAGCGCTGTCGAGGCGGCAACCGAACTCCTGGACAACTTCGCGGCACGACTCGAAATCAGCACGAATCTCCCGTGGAAACCCCCAGTCCCTACGGCCTGGGTCGCAAACGAGCAACGCCCATTCAAACTCGGCCGCCGGACACGCAAAGTGCACGTGCGCGCCCTTGAACGAGAAGCTCAGATCTACTCGGCTTCGACCCCCAGCATTGTGGACGCAGCTCTAGAGTTGCTCGCGCCGCTCCAGGCGAGTTCCCCCAGTGCGGCCGTAGCAGGCGGGTGGGCTGCAATCGAAGCGTTGTTCCTGGACCGGTTGTTCGCTGACAATTCGCAGAGCACTGGGGGGATTCTGGAGGGACTCCGGAGGGGAAGGACGAGGAAATTCGAGTAAAGATGGGTAATTCCCAATTTCCGCCGTTGCGCGGGCGCGCCTCGGCAACTGGCGTGTCTTGTAGGGGGTGCGTTGAAAATACGGGACTTGGGATGGCTCCTCAGGTAGGACTCGAACCTACAACCCTTCGGCGAACAGCCGAATGGCTTATAGCCGCCTCGCGTGGCAAACACAAGATCGCTTTGGCGGCGATCTTGCTGGCTTCGATGGCGCCGCCACCAACCTCCTGCCGCCGCGTGGTGTTGGCCGGGCTTGGAGATTCCTGCCGTTATGGAAGCCCCGCTCGTGTCGTTCGTGACGTTGCCGCAACGGAACAGTCGATACGGCTCGCCTTGTCGTAATCGCCGCGGTTGCGACGCTGCATGCAGAGACGGCCAACCCGGAACCTCCACAGTTCCCGCATCACTTCTTGCCAGCCGTCCGGACACTTTCCGGACTTTCCGCGTATATAGAGCCTGTCCCATTTGCTCTGGGCCACATACTGTAAAGGGCGCTCAGGCCAAATGTCGAACCGGGTTGGTAATACGCAATGACTCCTTCTTGGCAAAGAGTGTGCTTATAATTCTGCCCATCTCCAGTAGAGCTTGAAAAGTGACGTTCGCTGCCCGGTTTGCCAAGCGGACTGACCCTCAACTCTCCCAGAATCAGTGAGCAAATGTCCATGGCGTCCACTGTGTCGCTACAGCCAAAATCCCGGCAAATGGGACGGGCTCTATATAGTTAGCAGCACTCCCCACCAGACAGCGCGTCGACCGC
>JAUYEE010000205.1 GCA_030691545.1 bacterium
ATGGCGTAGTGCGAAATGACATAGACATAGCCGCTCGGTTCCGACTTGCCGCCGAGAGACGCCGGGCGAGCCAGGTTGCGCATCGCCGTGTAAGCGACCTCCGCTATGAGCTGAGGCTCGCTAACGGGGTCGGGGGCCCCATAACTGTTCCGGGCGCGGATGACGATCGTACGCGGCTGTCCCTCGGTAAGCCCCTTGACCTGGTACGTCGTCGCGACGATCGTCTCTAACCAGACAATGCTATCGCCGATTTTCAATCCCACTTCATATTGCTCCGCGTCGAAGATGGGGTCCCATTCCAGGTCAAACCCGAGGCCGGCCCCTCCCAGGTCCAGAGGACGAAGGCGAATGTTCGTCGGCCCTTCCTTCGGATAATTCGGCGCCATTACGCGTATATCTACGGTGTCGGTAAACGTCCCCTGTTCGGCCGAAACTGCGGTCAACTCGAAGGTTAAAAGAAAACCGATTTCGACGGTAGGAGTATTGAACTGCACCTGGGATTGGTCTGCCGAAGGTTCCAGGGTGGCGGTGAAACGGTCCTGTCCAGCAATCTGTTCCCAATGCCAGCTCGTCACGTCGTCGGGTCCGGAGCCGGTGAGGGTGACCGTGTTTCCGGCCACGACTGTCTGGTCGGGTCCCGCGCTGGCAAGGGAACCGAGCATGACCTGCACAATTTCGTCCGGGCTCAAGGCGCGCTCATAGATGCGGACCTCGTCAATGTTCCCTAACCATCCGCAGTTTCCACAGTCGTTGCGATTTCCAATTCGGGCTGATCTGCTGTTCGTGCTGAACTGGCTTGTCGGGATGCCGGCAGTGTTGCGGCCTTTCAATACGCCGTTGACGTACACCTCCATAGCCTCGCCGGGAATGTACACTCCTGCAATATGAACCCACTCGTCGGTAGGGAGTGGGTCGAGATCGTTAAGACTAACATTGGTGGCGCCATTGTCGGTGCCAATCTGGAATGTGGCGGGATTCTGCACTCCGCCGGAGCTCGCTTCGATGTTCAGCGACCAGGAGCGGGCTCCGCCGCCTCCCGCTTTTGCGAAGATTCGAGCGTTGTTGGTGTTTGTGGCGTCAAGGTACACCCATGCGGCCAGCGTCATGGCGCCCGTGAGCTGAAGGAGGGGCGAATCGGGAATTTCCACATAGGAATCGGAGGCGCCGGGGAAATGCAGGGCAGAATCGGCATTTCCCTCCCTATCGGCAACAGGGGTAACGTCGCCGTTAATCGTCCCGTGGAGGTTGTTGCCGCTCGCGTCGTTCCCATCTCCGTCCAGGGGCCAGTACCCGACGAGTCCGGCTTCAATATCCGCGTTCGCGACTCTCGCGGTCAGGCAGACAACTGCTTGCAGAACCAAGACACAGACGGCCATTCTTGTCTTCATGAGTGAATCCTCCGAATGGTGTTGCCTTCATGGAGCACGTTTTGGGGAGCATGCTGTACGTAGAGCATACTCTTTCTCAGTCAAGACCTGTCAGCCGGTTAGGGGACCAGCAGCATCAGGTCTGGACAGGCGCCCGGAGCAGCCGTCATGACGCTGGCTGCGGCCAGGGCATCCTACTCTCCTTTCACCCGATAGAAAACCATGTTTTGACCGGCGGTGCTCCCTCCAGCCCAAGACGTTGCCATTGCCGGCCATTGACTCATCGGCTCTACTACCTCCCAGTTCCCGTTCCTCAGGTCCGCGCACCGCTCCACGGTGTACACCGATGCAAAATCGGTCCACATCAGAGCGATGTTGTGGTCTGCCTCCGTCCCGAAAGCTGTTACCCTCGGCGTGGCCGGGGAGCCTGTCACGGTCACCGTCACGTCCGCGCTTGTGAATTTCGTTCGGTCCACGACGTCCAGGGTGAACACGTACGTGCCGGGTAGGAGAAGCTGGGTAACTTCCGTCTCCGCGGCACCCTCGTTGAGGAAGACGGGCGCGGCGCCGCTGGGTGCGCTCTTCACTGACCACCAGTGGCTGATCACGTCGCCATCGCTGTCGCCGGTTGTTGCCGAGAGGAGAGTGCGGCTCGTCGCGGGAAGAGTCAGCGTATCGGGCGAAGCCTTAACCCCCTTGATATATGGGGCGGAGCGGTTTTCCGGGTAAACCGGGACGGTCAAGTCCTCCGCGACCGCATGCGTTGGATCGCTGACCTCGCACCGAAACACATAGTCGCCCGGAACCGTCATGTTGGATGCGGCGCAGTTGGTGGTCGTCGCATTGGCGAGCGTCGCTTTCGCTCGGGGCGGCTGGCTCACCACGCTCCACCGATATGTCATTGGGTTGCCTTCCAGGTCCCAGCCGCTCCCGCGCAACTGGGTGGCGCTTGTGGGCAGGGTAAGGAGAACCGGTATGCGGTTGTGAACGTCAACTGGCACAGGGGGCTGATTCTGCGCGAAGACCGTGAGCCTGACGTCGCGGGTGACTGTGTTGGTGCCATCGCTGGCGACGACGCTGAAGACGTACTGACCCTCTACGGAAAGCCCCGTCGCCGCGGTGCTGGCTGCGTTCGGCGCGGACAGGAGAGGATTGGCGCCCGGGGGCCCGCTCTTGACGGACCACGCGTAGGAGAGGCGGTCTAACTCAGGGTCTGTGGCGGAAGCAGAAAGCGTTATGCTGGTCGCTGGCAGGGTGAGGTATTCGGGGGTCGCTTTCCAATCGGTGAAAGAAGGCGGCTGGTTTGTGCCCGGATGAGGATAAACGGTCAGCGCCGCGTTCGAGGGAACACTGATCGTCAAACCGCTTTTCCCCGTGACAGTTTGAAGGCCAAGCTCCCGGTAGGGCTGGTCGTTGACCGACTGCGAGACTCCGTAATCGCCGCCTGGCAAGTTCTGGACGTTCACGGTGCGAGCCCCGGAGCCGTTGATAAGCACGACGGTCATCCGCTCATCTTTTACGAATGCCAGTACCTGCAGACTGGCGTCATCGGAAGTCGCCCGGATGCGCACTGCCCCAGGACGAACGTAATGCATGACCTGACGGAAGCTCCAGTATTTTCCCGTGCGACCCAGGCGGCTGTAGTTCGACTCGAACTGCGACCCGATGCCGTAAATCTCCCAGTAAGAGACGCCGCCGAGGATGAAGTCGTCGTACAAATGGTCCATTGTCAGGCCCATGTATTCCGTTTGTCCCGTGGGAAGCCCTCTGGACAAGGCGAAATCGCGGATGCTCGGGCGGGCATCGTTGCTGCCGTACAGGTGATAACTGACGGAGCCGACGTATCGCCAGACCTCCGGGTCGTCCCTCAAGGCCTGGATGTAGTTCCAGCTTGTGTTGACGTTGACGCATTCGGGAAACTGAATCTTCGTGCGCAATCCGAGAGCTTCGAGTCTCGGGCCAAGTGCTTTTATCATGCGGCCGACGACGGAGGCGGTGAAAGGATTGTTGTTGCCTGCTTCGTTCAGGATGCAGTAGTAATCCGCCTCTATCCCGTGGTTGTTCTTCAGATGCAGAAGAAAAGCCGCCGCGAACTCCGCGTACTCCCCCGGATTGTGCTGCAACCAGGGAGGCGACTCGCCGCTGCTGCCGCCGTCGAACAAGGAGGGGCTTACGTAGCAGTTGAACGACTCGGCGTTAGCCTCCACCAGATCCTTGAATGGGGTCACGGTCTCGGCAGTTCGTTCATCGAGCCTCGCCGTGTTGAACGCGGTCCAGTCTATGTTCTCCGGGTCTCCGTTGTCGTTGAGCCATTCCCAGCGCCGATCATTGCTGCGATTCCCGCTCGGACCCTCCAGGCGCAGCCGAGTCAGTCCCAGGTCGTTCACCGCTTCCCGAATCACTTCTTCCCGCAGCTCCGCAGAAGTCCAGGGCGGACTCCACGCAGAGGCGCCCCAGCCCAGGACTGTCTGATGTTCGACCGATGGATCAAGTGTCACCGTCACGGCGGGGTGAGCAATGGGGCCGAGGCCACCGGCTGCCGCACAGCAGATGCTCGCGAAGATAAAGCGCTTGAGCAACGTTGTTTCGTTTCGCATAACGGAAATCCTCCATCAGGTGCACACCCGCTACGACAAGCGAGTTGCACTGCCCACCAGTCACTGTTCGGGGGGGGACAGGATAATATCCGCTGGCGGCGGCCTCTCGGTCCGGAGAGGCTCACGTCCTCATTATTCCGTCGAGTTTATCGTCTCAGGAACCGTCGGAGTCAAAGCCGTGGGCTGCCATCGGGCGCACGAACTGTTCCCAGGAATGGGCGCCGGGCGCGATCACAGATTCATGCAGTTTGCGCCAGAGCTTTATTGATGAATTCGATGGCCTCGTCAATTTCTGCGGTGCTCTTGAAGCCGATCACGATCACATCCAGCAGGCCGCCCTGCATGGCGAAACGTATGGACTTCTCGCGCTCCTCGCGGCTCGTGAAGTCGCCTTCTCCCATGATTTTCATGCCGACCGTGCCATGACGCTTGTCACGTATGACCTTCACCTGCTCCACGACCGCCGGCACGTGCGATGCGTCGCTCTTGGCGTTCCAGTGCTCAGCGGGAGTGTCCATGTGGGAGCCCTGGGGATTGATTCGAACGAGATGGACATCCATCCAATCCAGTTGAGCGGAGCGAGCCAATGCCGGAATGCTGTGGAACGAGGCGCCATGAGCGCGGATGATTTTCTTCCCTTTGGCTTCCTCGAGGGCATCCATTACTCTCTTGCGCTCCTCGTCCCAGGTTTTGCTGACGGCGCAATGGACAAGCACGCTGTCTATGTACTCCACGCCCAATTCTTTTCGGAATCGGTCAAGCTCCTGGAGAGGGTTCTGGGGGTTTCCGCCGATTTTGGATTGGATGAAGAGCTTTTCTCTTGGAAGGCCCTTGATTGCCTCGCGGACCCATTCGTGCGTTTTGTACGCGTCGGCGGTGTCAATGTAAGTTATTCCCTGATCATATGCATACCGTATGAGGCGGTTGAACCCTTCGTGTCCCAGGTTTCGCTGGACACTGCCGCCGTTCGAGCCGGTTCCGAACCCAAGGCGACTGAGTTTCAAGCCCGTCTTGCCCAGGGGGACCTGGTCCGCAGCCGTTCCCGTGGCCCTTTTCTCGGCCGCTTTGAGCGCAAGAGGAGATAGGAGAATTCCCCCTGCAAGAGCGGCTGCGCTCCCAATGAACTGACGCCGTGAGATTCTTTTTTCGTGCATGGATGGACTCCCTTTCCGAGTTTCAATATGTCGTCTGCCTGTGACGAGTCTTGTTCACAGGGCGGTTCGTTACGCGTGGGCGTTAAGCAGGAGCGGGCTTCGCCCCTGCGGAAACATCAACCGTCGTCTCGTCGGTTCCGATGGGAATTCCGGTCTCCTGCCGCATGGCACGGTCTCTGGACCGTCCGAGGCAGAAGTTTGTTGGATTCGTTTGCACAGCGCCATCCCTTTGACTCGCGCCGTGATGGAGCTTCCAGGGACCACCTTATCATAATTCCTACCCGCTCAGGCAAGGGAGATTGATTCCGCCGACAGAGCGCCATCTCTCTGAGCATAGCACCCGGGGGCGCCATTCACTGAATCCAGCGTAGCCGATATCCTGCCTCAGGTGTGAGGCAAGAAGAGAAAGTTCTGGACAAAGGGGAGGAGGTTCCGTTTCCTCGGAATCGACACGCAGCGACGTCAAGCGAGGGCGGTCAGACCGGGCAGGTCATCCCGCGCCGAGCCGCGCAGAGGATTTCGTCGAGGTAGCCCGAAGCATCAAAAACTGATACGCGGCTGCACGCGGCCAGCGATTCCGAAAGTGGGTTGGGAGGTAGGGCAGTAAAGGGCTGAAGATAGGGGAGTTGGGGTGATGTTAGGCACAGGGATGGTGGGGGAGCAAATTCGCATTTATGGTTTCTT
>JAUYEE010000340.1 GCA_030691545.1 bacterium
CTGGTGGGCGGTGGACAATATTTGCGTGTCGGGCGAGTCACCCCACGTGGGGCCGGGGGAGGTTCTCTCCGTCAGGATAACCGCAGGCGCCGTTTCACTGGTGTGGGAGCCCTTCGGGACAGGCTCGTATCGAGTGCAATACACGGACAATCTGGTGTCAGGAATATGGCCGGATGTGCCCGGCACTACCTGGCCCATAGGCGAGACGCAGTGGACCGGCGATGACGTATCCGGAGTCAGGTCAAGGGCGTATCGGATAGTATCAGAGTGAAGGGCACGATTCCGCGCAGCGGCCGTTTCCCTGCTCCGCCGCCTGACAGATGATTAGTTCCAGACCGCCCAAAAGTCCGTACGGGACGAAGTTGTAGTCGTCGGTCCAGTTTTCCTCGTCCACAAACTGCTCGGGCCCAACGCAAGGCAGGCTGTCCCCGGCTTTATGATGAAGGGGCCCCATCGTGTTGCGCAACGTGCCGACCACCTCGATTTCGAGGCGGTTGCTGCCGTCCCTCACAAAGCGCGTCACATCCACTCGCCAGGGATGCCAGGCGACAAGCGCCGCTTCTTCGCCGTTGACAAGCACCCGGCACAGGCAGCTTTTTACGTTCGAGACGTCAAGCAGATAGGCCTCGCCTTCTCGTTTCTCGATGTCCACTTCCGCCTGATAGATCATGTTGCCGGAGTAGAATGGGTATCCCTGATTCCCCCAGTCGCCCGACTCGAGCTGCGCCGGTTCCCGCACGAGACGAAACTTCTTGTTCCGCTCGTGCGACAGGCTGCCAGCCTGTCCTACGGCGAAATCCCCGACGAGGTAAATGTCCTCGACCTCGGTATCCCATTGATAGTTGCAGCCCAGCTTAATTTCGTTCGTTCCCTTGACAGTGAAATCCCGAATGTCCACCTTTGAGAATTGGCGATCCCAGTGCCATTCCTGCGTGGTGGTATTGACAGGATTCTCGTTCACGGTGAGGCGCCACTTGAATCCTTCCTCGACGACAAGGAAAAGCGTTTCGGGTTCCTCCTCGACCTCAAACGCGAACAACAGCTCGATTGCGTTGTTGCCATCGAGCCTGATTCCCTTGCGTTGCATAGCCCACGGTTGAATGCCCTCGTACTTATCAAGCCCGAAGAACTTCCGTATCTCCCTGCGCGCTTTCCAGACGGGCTGCCAGTCTCCAAAGGGGGACTCGTTGAGCGAAAGTCGGCAGAAGTCGAGGGTCAGCGAATTCGGATGGGTCCTGCGAAACGACCAGGGGCCGTGAATTGTTCTCCGCTCTTTCATGACGAGGTAATCGTGGCACGAACAGCTTGCCCGTGATTCGCGGGTCCCGGCAAAGGCGGGATGGCACCTCTGCTCACCACCCACAGTTAGAATCGCGGAGCCGGCGGGGGGGAGATTCAACTTCACGGCCACTTTGCCATTTGAGACGGTTGAGTCCAGTTGGCAGGAGCTGCCGTCCGAGGGATTGTAGGCGGTCACGCTTCCTTGAGCCGCCAACTGCACGGTGGCCGCATGATGAGCCGTGCGGCTGGTATTGGCGAGGAAATAGATGTGCTCACGACCTGTGAGGCGGTGGTAGCAGTAAATGTCTGAAATCCCACGGCCGTTCTCGTCGGCGACGGAGATGTCCCGTGCGCCGTGCTGTTCGAGCAGGGAGACGAAGTCGCTGCCGTCCTCCCCCGCGAAGAAGACGTTTGGCCGCTCAAGAAGGTTCTCCCACTCATGGTTTCTCTCACCATCCACGAGAGTCGGCATCTCCCCGACAAAAAGAATCGTCCCCTTGAATTTCTTCAGAAGGTCGAGGGTGGCGTGCCCCCAGTTTCGGCTTGGGGGAACGACCACAACCGCGTATTCCATTTGCCCGACGCGCAGCGAGTTGCCCTCCGCAGACGAGTGCTCTTCCAAAATCATCTCGTCGCCAAGGTCAAATCCCCAGTGCAACTCAAGCAACCAGGTCAACAATCGGACAAACCGGCGACTGTAATCCATGACCGCCGCGTCCTGACCTTTCGCCCAGACGGTCCAGGCAGTGGGAATCGGGTGAAGGAGCAAGACCGGCGCCACGCATCGCCCCTGCGAGACTGCATAGCTGCATCGAGCGAGATAATCGTTCATGTAGCGGTAATACGGCCAGTAGGGCTGGTGATAACTAAACGTCGGCGGGTAGTCTCGTTTCCTTTCTCCCTTCATTGTGTAAAGGACGAGATGCTGGCAGATGAAGTTGATGCCGAGGGCAAAATGAAAGTCGGCAATCCACTTCTGATCCTCAAAGCTCATGCTGTGACCGCTGACGCCGAAAATCTCGCACAGGACTCTTTTTCTGCCAAGCTGGTGCGCAACACTCGAGACCTGTTTCAACGTAAGGGGGTCGTTGATGTTTCGGCCGAGATGGTCAATGCCGGGATACCGCATGAATTCGTAGTGGGGCATGGCGGCGCCGGCGTGAAGCATTTGCGAGAGCAACGTATCTTCGTGGAGATAGTGGCCGGTCAGCCCAATCCCGTGCTCTTCGCACCATCCGTGGAGTCGTCTTGAGAACCTCTCGACAAACATCTTTGTGACGGTCCGCCAGAAATCGTATCGCGTCTTTGGGGAGTTCGGGAGATCGAAGAAAAGGTCGGGCAAGCAGGGTAAAATGTTGTAGCCGTTCTGTTTCTCGAAGAATGCGGGAAATGCGTCGCTCCAGGGGATGTCTCCGCAGCGGATGTGCGGTTCATCTGTGAAAATCCCCGGCATGAATTCGCCAAACTCCTTGCTAAACTCCCTGGCGTACGCGTCGTGAGTCATCGTCAAGAAGGATTCGACGGCCTCTGCATTTAAGAGGTCTGCGTAGGACTCGCCGTTGAACCAGTTCGTCTTCGGCCCCAGGACAACCTTGAAACCGACCTTCTCGTTCTTCGCCGTTTCACCCGGTTCCATTCTGCGATACGTTCCCGGCTCTTTGTCGAGGTCGAAGACGGCGAGGCAGTTATCTTCTGCGGAGGGAGAGGGAACGAGGCACAACCCTCTGCTTCTCAGGTCGCCGCGCCCTTCCGTGACCAGTCCGCCAGCGGAGCCGCTTGGCCACCTATCCTCGTCGTAAAGCCAGGACTCCAGGTCGAGTCTCTTACCCTCTCCAAGGCACGCGGCAACGCACCTCATCCATGCCCTGCCGAGATAAGGGGTGCGCAAACCACCGCGCGAATGGATAAAGTAGCCGCCGAATCCCTTTTCCTTGAAGTCCCTTACCTGGCGGAGGAGTTCGTCCACCTTCAGGTCATCATTCCATGACCAGAAGGGCGAAGGGCGGAATTGCTTGGGCGGATTGGCAAAAAGAGGAAGCATTGCGAGTGACCTTTTGCACTTTCATGAATAGGACAAAGCACGTTTTCAACTCTTGAACCAACGGTGAGCTTTGGCTACGCTACCCGTCGGGCGGCAGGATACTACGTCCGGGCGCCCGCCCTGTCAACAGGAGGCTCTGGGAGGGCGAGGCTCTACTATAGTGGCATCGCATTATTGCGCCCCTTCAGGGCTCGGTTGTTTCGACCGGGTCCCCCTGGGCGTTGCCGTGGGCTGCATTATGGCGCCCTTTCAGGGCTCCGTCCAAAAGAAGATGCCAAGCCCCAACGGGGCGAAAAAGCTTAGCCCAGGGCAACGCCCTGGCTATAATAACCCGTCGAAAACGCAAGCCCTGTAAGGGCGGAATAAGTGGCTCTTGTAAGGTTTCCACCCAAGTACGGCCGCGCCCCAGCGGGAAATTGCCCGCGAAGGAACCGACGCGACAAAAATGCGGTTAGGGAAATTGGTTTCCCCATGTTGTGTATTCCGTTGTGATGCAGGCTTCCAGCCTGCTGCCGAGCAGCATCAGACAAATCCGTTCCGCTGGCGGTCGCTGCAGCCGTGGGTTACGAGTTCTTCATGAAGGCAGACATGCTTCAGAAAGCTAAGATTCACATAAAAGGAATCGTGCAGGGGGTGGGATTCCGCCCCTTTGTCTATAACCTCGCGAGAGAGCACGGGGTATCGGGGCACGTGCTCAATGACTCGACCGGAGTACACATCGAGGCAATCGCGGACCCGGGAACAATCCGCGCATTCGTAGAGGGCCTCAAAAGGAAGGCGCCGCCGCAGGCTTCCATTCATTCGATGGACGTAGCTCTCGAGGAACTTCCGCCGGGTGAGCGCAAGCCCCGCGGTTTTGTCATCAAGGAAAGCCGCACGCGGGAGGTCCGTTTCGTTCCAATCTCTCCGGACATTGCCACGTGCAGCCAGTGCGGGGAGGAGCTTTTCGACGAGAACAATTTTCGCCACGGGTATCCTTTCATCAATTGCACGAACTGCGGCCCCCGGTTCACGATTATCAAGGACATCCCGTACGACCGGGAAAAGACGACGATGAGACCCTTCGCGATGTGCTCGGTGTGCAAAGCGGAGTACGAGAATCCCACGAACCGGCGTTTCCACGCGCAGCCCAACGCGTGCCCCGCGTGTGGGCCGAAAGTCTCTCTGTTCGACAATCGCGGTCGTCCGGTACGCTGCCGAGAGCCAATTGACAAATGCGTCGAATTACTGAAAAGCGGCCGAATCGTGGCGATGAAGGGCATCGGCGGATACCATCTGGCATGCGACGCCTTGAACCAGGCGGCGGTAAGCACGCTCCGAAAAAAAAAGTTCCGTGAGGACAAACCGTTCGCGTTGATGATGCGGACGATTGATGAGGTCGAAAAGCACTGTTACGTCTCGGAGGCGGACAGGAAGCTGTTGACCTCTCCGCGAACGCCAATCGTGTTGATGAGGAAACGGCCGGACTCGCCCATCAGCCCCGCGGTGGCGCCGAATCAGAAGCGGTTCGGCGTGATGCTTCCTTATGCGCCGCTGCATCACCTCATCCTTCAGAAATCCGGGCTGGTTCTGGTGATGACGAGCGGCAATGTGAGCGATGAGCCAATCTGCTACTGGGACGACGAGGCGATGGGCCGACTTTGGGGCATCGCGGATTATTTCCTGACGCACGACCGCGAGATTTACATGCGGTGCGACGATTCCGTTGCCACGACGTTCCGGGGAAAAGAGATGCTCCTCCGCCGGTCACGGGGATATGTGCCGGAGGCGCTGATCCTCCCGTTCGCGTGCCGGCGACATATCTTAGCGTGCGGGGCGGAATTGAAGAACACGTTCTGCGTGGCGCGAGACAATTACTTCTTCCTGAGCCACCACATTGGCGATCTTCAGAATGCGGAGACATCGCGTTCCTTCGAGGAAGGCATCGAGCACTTCAAGAAGCTCTTTTTCATCGAGCCGGAGGTGGTCGCGTACGACCTGCATCCGGAGTACCTTTCCACGAAGTATGCCCTGGCGCGGGAGGATGTTCTTCGCAAGGTCGGCATACAACATCATTACGCGCACGTCCTCAGTTGCATGGCAGACAACGAGCTCGGTCCCTTCCTCGAAAGCGGCGAGCCTCGAAAGGTCATCGGCGTGGCGTTCGACGGGATCGGCTATGGAGAGGATGGAAGCATCTGGGGAGGCGAATTTCTCGTGGCGGACTATTTTGGCTATCGGCGGGTCGCGCACCTGAGAGAAGCGACCTTGCCGGGAGGTGAGGTTGCCATCAAGGAGCCCTGGCGAATGGCGGCGAGTTTCCTCCTCTCAACGTACGGAGATTCTTTCGACGGCCTCGGGACCGAGTTCACAAATCGAATGGACCGAAAAGCGTGGGAGGTCATCCGAAAGGCGATTGACCGGAACATCAACTGCTTCCAGAGCTCCAGCATGGGGCGGCTTTTCGACGGCATCTCTTCGCTGGTCGGAGTTCGTGACACAATCCACTACGAGGGGCAGGCGGCTATCGAGCTGGAATATCTGGCGGACGAGAACTGTCCCGAAGCGTATGCTTTCGGAATCGAGCAGTCGAATGGTTCTTGTGTGGCTGATTGGCGTCCTGTGATCGAGCAGGTCGTTGACGACGTGAAAAAGGGTAAGTCTCCGCAATTCATCTCATCAAAGTTCCATAACGCTGTCGCAGAAATGGTCGCCATGGTCTGCGAGAGGATTCGCCAGGAGACGGGCATCGAGGAAGTGGCTCTGAGCGGCGGCGTTTTCCAGAACGTTTACCTCCTTGGAAGGGCGGTCCGGCTGCTCGAGGAAAAGGGCTTCCGCGTTTACCTGCACCGGCGCGTTCCCACGAACGACGGAGGGCTTTCCCTGGGACAAGCCGTTTTCGCCTGCCTTAACGACCGAAGTTCCCCGTGAGGCATCGAGGCGCCCGTGTGCCGCCTGGCGTTCCCCGCTTTCTTGATTAGCCAACCATACGCGTGCTGCGTAATCGTGCGCACCCATCCGTTTCGCAGACCTCGCGGGCGTTGATTTTTCCCCACACGCCGAGGTCAAACGCCGCCCAAGCAACTGCCAGGAGCCCCCTCCCCCCGTTGCCCGGAAACAACAGTTGCTGATTGCAGGAAACCAAGTGGGCCGCGGAGACTGCATCGCTCTGTCTGACAACTTACGTCGCGGCAGAGCATTACGGCGATGCCCCATCAATGGCACCGCACTTGCTCGAAGCAAACGCAACAGTAGTGTGCCGTGTCAAACCAATAAACGGAAGGGTAATCCATGTTGCATCTCGTTGCAAAGTCACGCCTGAGCATTGCAGCCTCGGCGCTCCTCGTCTCGCTGATCTTGCCAAGTCTGTCCTTCGCTGGCCCAACCATACTTCCCGACCCCACGGATGGATTTGATTGGGACTCAAACATCAACCAGAACGCTCTTCGCTTCGTTGATGTCGGCGCAGCGGACATTATTCCGCAGGATGGGTCCGATGCTCCGTGGGTGGACGAGGGACTATGGGCGCAAGACTACAATGCCGACCTCGATCTTGGAATCTGGAACAAGTCGAAGAACGATTCTTTCGACGGGCTGATCCTGATGATTTCGTATCGAGGTCTGGCGGATGACTTCTCCTTTGAAATAGCCTATCCTCAATTGC
This sequence comes from bacterium, assembly GCA_030691545.1. Taxonomy (GTDB): domain Bacteria; phylum Auribacterota; class JABMQX01; order JABMQX01; family JABMQX01; genus JAUYEE01. Next base: position 6,966 of record JAUYEE010000340.1, read on the forward strand.
TCTCGAGCTCATCCGGCAGCGGGGATGTCGTCCTTCTGGAGAAGGAGCATTTCCTCGACCCGAGCACCTACGGTATTCTGGGCCCCGGGAGCACTCGCCCGGGCGGGGGCTTTCCGACGCTGAACACGACGGAGGGAATTGTCTTCGTGGACCTGGGCGAAACATCCGCCCTGGGGCCGAAGGGAACACTGAACGCGGTGTTCCAAGATTTCGAGGGCGCTAACCTGAGTGACAACTTCGCCCTGCTTTTCGACGTGTACGGATATGTCGAAGGCAACAGTCCGTTCGTCATCAAAGACACAAACCCGAATTCTTCTGACCTCGTTGTTACGAACGGCGGCGATCCTGTCCCGGAAGCCTCGACCATGTTACTTTTTGGCAGCGGAGCGATTGGACTGTTCGGAGTTATGAGAAGAAAAGGGTGGATTGGGGGAAGGTCTTAGGCCCGCTTTGTTCGGCAAAAACAGGTTAATGCGATTTGACGGCGCCCGCTGAAAGAAGTCGCGGGCGCCGCTTTTTTGCGCCGAAGCGAGTCTTCCCTGAAAACGCAGGAGGGCGAGGCTCCGCCGTCTTGAGTAACACGTCGTAACGTAGAGCAGGTTACAGCCGCCAGGGTTCTCGATACTCCCGCCCCACCAGGCGGTTGTCTTGCTCGTCGCCGACAATGCGCTTCGCCTCGTTGTCCCAGTGAGCTTTCCGTCCCACCCTGAGGGAAATGTTTGCGAGGTGGCAGGCGATGGTGATTTTCTGCGCGTACGCCACATCGCAACTGGTGAGCTTACGCGATTTCACGCTGTCAATG
>JAUYEE010000290.1 GCA_030691545.1 bacterium
TAAATGCGAATTTGCTCCCCCACCATCCCTGTGCCTAACATCACCCCAACTCCCCTATCTTCAGCCCTTTACTGCCCTACCTCCCAACCCACTTTCGGAATCGCTGGGCGGGGGGCGTACGGGGAGTACGGATGAATCCTCACATCGAGAAGCCAGGCTAAAGCCTGCTCAGGCAGAAACCGGCGCCTTCAGGATGCCACGGACTAAAGCCCGTGTCTAAGGCGGGGGCGCCGGCTAAAGCCCGGCGCGGAGGGCGTATTGCCTGCGTCCTGCCCGTGATTCATCATGGGCAGGATGCCCATGCCACTTCAAGGGACCATGGAGAAGGCGAAAGATGAGGTCGGGCGTCTCGGGACGGGCCACTCAGACGTAGTCGCACCCTATTTGGTGCGCCACCGTTTTGAAATGACGTGCCTTCGGGGGTGCGATCAGAAGTAAGAAGAAGGCAGCTATTGTGTCGGCGAAGAGGGATTGTGGCTTGACAAACGGGGGCGTTCTGACAAGATGAAGCGGTGATGGTAGCACAGGCGTGTCGCCTGCACTCCGTGAGAATGCTTAGAGGAAGAGATGCAGGCGAGACGCCTGCGCTACAGCCGGCAAGATGCCGGCGGTACACGCGGGTCCAGGCACCAGGCCCCGCCAGTTCTGCTTCGACCGCCGGCAGCACGCCCACTGAAATACAGAGGCGTCCGGTATCTTGGGAGAGATGGCAAATGGCTGTGGTGAGGTTCGTTCAGTTTTCGGATGTGCATTTAGATGCGAGGCTTGAGGAGTCGAAGCTCGCGCTGCCGGAGGAAAAGAGGCAGAAGAGGCAGCGAGAGGTTCGGCAGGTCGTCGCGCAAGCTTGTTCCCTTGCGAAAGAGAAGAACTGCGATGTGGTGCTCATTCCAGGGGACTTGTTTGACGAGGAGACTGCTGACTGGGATACGGTTCGGTTTCTCATAGACAGGTTTGGCTCGATTGCGCCTGTGCCGGTGTACATCACGCCGGGGAATCATGACCCTTACCTACCACAATCGCCCTACAACGTGGACTACCTTGCTGAGAGTGAAAAAGGCAAGTGGCCAGGGAATGTGCACATCTTCTCGAACAACTCTTTTGAGACGGTTCGTCTCGAGGGGAGAGACGATGTGGCAGTTACGGGAATCGCCAACGTCGGGCGGGAGTTCGAGCAACGGCGAATCCTGGCTCAGAAAATCCCATTGCTTGATGCCGCGGTCAATATTTTGATGTTTCATGGCTCGCGGGAGCCGTTTCCGCCGGGGAAGGAGCCGACGATGCCGTTCAACGATGCCGAGCTTCTTTCCCAGGGGTTCGACTATGCCGCTATCGGCCATTACCACACGTATGCGGAGATCAACGACGGGCAGGGGCGTGTTCGTGGCGCTTACTCGGGAACACCCGCGTCGCAGAGGCTCAACGAGGTCGGGGAGAAATTCGTTTTGCTCGGAGAAATTGCCGAGGACAAAAGTGTGAGGCTTGAGAAGGTCCGGCTCGACCGCCGCACTCTGCACAGCATCGAGGTCAATTGCTCCGGCCTCCCCCACCGGGAAGCCGTGATACAAAAAATCGAGGAGGAGGCAGGAAAGACCTTAAATAATCGCGACGATATTCTGTTCATTCGGCTCTCGGGGCGATTCCCTCCCGGTGAATCGTTGAAGTTGCCGGCAGACCTTCTTGCGGACAAGTACTTTCACGTCGCCACTGACACAAGTGGCTTACAGCCGGATTACGATTTGGACAAGTACCTGCAGGAGCCAGAATTGATCAGGGGTGTTGACGGGGACTACGTGAAGGCGCTGCTGAATCAGGAGGCACAGGCGGCGGGTGAGAGGGAGAGGATGGTTATCCGAGCCGCTCTCTATTACGGGCTCGATGCCCTCATTGAAGGGAGACTCAGCGGGCGATATGAAGATTAGGAAAGTCATCGCATCGGATTTTGGTTGTCTGTCCGGCGAGTACGAGCTTTTCGACGACCGCGCGAACGTAATTGTGGAGTCGAACGAGCGGGGGAAGTCCACTCTTGTCGCGGCGATTTTAGCGGGTCTGTACGGATTCCCGGATAGCCGCGGCCCCGAGAGGAAGGAGCTGCCGGAGAGGCAAACTTATCAGCCCTGGAAAGGCGCCTCGTATCAGATAGGGCTGGAGGTGGACGAGGACAATGGGCGGCGGCTCCTGGTGTGGCGAGATTTCGTGACGGGGAACGCGAAGGTGACGGACTTATCTACGAATGTTGAGGTGACGCGTGAATTTCGCGATAGTAAGAAAAGCGTGGCCGTGGGAAAACGGCTGCTTGGTATGTCGAGAGATGCGTTCCTAAAAACCTGTCTCGTGAGACAACTGCATATTGAGAATCTCGGGGAAACCAAAGAAATCCAAAGCAAGCTGGAAGCGCTTTTCGATTCTGCGGGGGGCAAGGCGACCGCCGCGAAGGCGGTCAGCGTTCTCGAGGATGCCATCCGGCATTATCGGGGGACACAGTTCAAGGACACCGGGTTGGTTGAGAACGAGATCAAGCGGCTCCAGGAAGCCATCCGCGAACGGGAATCGCAGATTCAGGAGCTTGTTGCCCAGAGAAAGAGCGCGGAGCCAGCGCTGAAGCGCCTGAGCGAACTGCGAAAGCGCTTCGCGGAGCTCGAGACAGCTCGCGAGGAACTCGAATATCTCACCCGCAGGGCGGGAATCGCAGAGACGGAAGCTGCTCTCGAGGAGGACCGGAAGAACAGGGACGAGATGCGAAAGCTGATCGAGCGGAAGGAATCGCTCAAGTTTTACGCTGACTTTACGGAGCGACAAGCGAGCGATTTCACGCGGATGGTGGGGCAGTTGGAGACCCTCCGCGCGCAGCGCAAGCAACGGAAAGAATCGCTCGATAAGCTGAGCGCAGAGCGGGCAAAGACACGGGAGCGGCTGAAGGACTTCAAGGGGTTTGACGGTGTTGGGGAAGAGTTCAAGACACGGCTGCACGACGTCTCCATTGAGCTAAAAAGGATCGAGGAAGAGCTTCAGGCGAAACGAAAGGAGCTTCTCGAGTTTGAGGAATCGCTTCGGAAGGCCGGGGACGACCTGACGGAAATGTCAGAGTTGATGGCGCGGTTTGCCGTCCTGAGCGTTGGCGACAAGGACACATTGAGGGACTCCGAAGCAAAAATTCCGCGGATCGAAGCTGACGTGGCAAAACTCGAGTTTGCTGAGAGGGGGTTTCGGGATGATCGCCGGGCGCTGAGAAGGCCGGTCGTTCTGCTGACGAGCCTGGCGCTGTTCTGTTGGGCAGCCGCGGTCGTTCTGGCACTGGTACCCGTAATCTGGGCGACTTCGATCAGTTTGCCGTCGGCTTTTGCGGGCCTCGCGTTCGCCGTGCTCGCCTTTATCGTCCACCGCCTCAAGTCGCGAAAGGCTCGTATTCTCGATGGGGAGGAGAAAACAGCGCGAGACCAGCGCGAAGCCCTTTTGAGTAACCGCGATGAGCTGCTTGGGAAATTGAGCGCGATGGCTGCGACGGTCGGCTGTGCGTCTGTAGCGGAGTTGGCGGATAGATTCAAGCGCTGGGGGAGGCTCCAGGACCGCGCGACGAAGTACGGCACTTTGCGAGAAGAAGTGGAGGGAACGGAAGAAAGACACAACTCTAGCAAGAAAACCGGTAGTGTCGAACTCGGAAAAATGGGCTTGGATGTCCCCCCGGCGGAGATAAACAGCGATTCCGTGGAGACGGCAGAACGGAAAGTGAAGGATTATCTTGAACTGGTCTCATCCCTGAACAAACTGGCGGAGGAGCACAAGAAGATCGAAGAAGCTGTCGCAGAGGATGACCGACAGGGGGGCGAACTGAGGAAGGCGCTGCGCAGCATTCTTTCCGCGGCGAAGCTGCCCGAGGACCTCCCGCCCGAACAGGCTTTGCCAAAGGTCGAGGAAGCGCGCAAGAATGCGGAGGAGTTCCACCGTCTGGCGAAAGAGATTCCCCGGAGGGAAGAGAAGCTTATCCCCGACGAGAAGGTGAATCGGATGAAGGAGCAGGTTGCGATGCTCCGGGCGCAGGTCGAGCAGATGCTAAAGGGGAAGCCGCAGCTTGGCGAACTCCAGCCGACGAAAACCCACTCCGCGTACGAGGAAGAAGCACGGATCATCACAGAGGAACGGAGGGAGAATGGCGAGGAACGCAGCAGAATTCTGCGCGATGTCGCGAGCATGGAAAAAGCGTATCACGAGCAATATCCCCGCCTGATGGATGAGGTCGCGAGCCTGAAGGAGACATTAAGAAAGACGGAGCAGTTTCAGAAATCCATTTCGCTGGCAATCCAAACGCTCCAGACGATCTCGGCGCAGAGCCACTCGCGATGGGCCGCGGCGCTGAATCCGCGCGCGAATGAAATCCTGCGGCGCGTCAACCCACGTTGCCGGGAATTGATGTTCGGCAGAGACTTGAGCTTCACCGTCGTGCCTGCCGAGGGAGAAGAGCCGAAGGACCAGCGGCACATCGAAGCGCAGCAGAGCGTCGGCGCCCGCCACCAGATTTACCTCGCGGTGCGCCTGGCGCTGGCGGACTATCTTTCGTCCGAGGTGAGGATGCCGGTGATTCTCGACGACCCGTTTGCGACGAGCGACGACGAGCGGTTCCTTTCCGGAATGCGTTTCCTCTGCCGCGAATTTCGGAAGAATCACCAGCTCATTATTCTGACATGCCACCGCCTTCGCCATGTTGATTTCATCCGCGAGCAGGCGCCGGAACTGCTCGACGAGATTCGCTATGTTGAGCTGACGCCGCCGGGACTTTGAACCGCAGAGGACGCAGAGAACGCAGAGAGATGTTTACGGGCATTGTCGGCGCGCGATGAATGTCCATGAATCACGGCCAGGATGGCCGTGGCACCTCACGTGGGTGTGGCTACATTTCAGTGGGTCGTTGGCATGTCAGTGAGGGGTTTTGCGAGAGGTAACGCCGCCCCGCCCAGGCGGGGCTGTGCCGAGGGCGTCCCGCCCTCAGAAGGCGGTGGCCAGAGCTGCTCGCTCGAGCGCGGAGAACCCGAATGGGGGGCAAGATGCCCCCCAGACAGCCGGCAAGATGCCGGCGGTACACACTGGTCCAGGCAGATGGTCCCGGCAGGTCTGCTTCGCCGGGCGGGTGCACGCGCACTCAAATACAGCCGCATCCGGTGCCGCGTCTCTCTTGACGGGCGGGGCAAGGATTGGGATACTCGGACTTGCAACGGTGGAGTATGGGTGCGATGCGTAGATGTGCGAAGTGTGAACTTTTGAAGACGGGAGGTTAACCATGCAAAGAACTGCTGTGGCTCTTTTGATTCTTGGGCTTGTTGTGGGTATGTGCCCGCGAGGGGCGGTCGGGGGGCAAGAGTTTCGGCGGCTGCCGGTGCGGGAATACTGCGACAAGATGAAGGCGGGGTGGATCGGACAGATGTGCGGCGTGGGCTGGGGCGGACCGACGGAGTTCAAGTGGAAGGGCGCGATTATCCCGGCGGACAAGATTCCGCAGTGGGAGGCGGTGATGGTCAATCAGTTCAACCAGGACGACATTTACGTGGAGATGACGTTTGTGCGTTCGATGGAACTGAACGGGCTGGATGTTTCACTTCGGCAGGCGGGGATTGATTTCGCGAACAGCGGCTATCCGCTGTGGCACGCGAACCGAGCCGGGCGAGACAACCTGCGCAAAGGCATTGCGCCGCCGGATTCCGGTCATCCGCAGTTCAACAAGCACGCCGACGACATTGACTACCAGATTGAGGCAGACTTCTCAGGGTTGATTGCGCCGGGTTTGCCGAATGTGGCGATTGCTCTCGGCGAGAAATTCGGGCGGCTCATGAATTACGGCGACGGGATGTACGGCGGGCAGTTCGTGGGCGGGATGTACGCGGAAGCGTTCTTTGAGGACGATCCGGTGAAGATTGTGGAAGCCGGGCTGAAGTGCATTCCGAAAGAGAGCCAGTACGCCGAGACGATTCGCGACGTGCTCCGCTGGTACAAAGAGAATCCGGACAACTGGGAAAAGACGTGGGAGCTTATCGAGAAGAAGTACGACCGGAATCCCGCGTACCGGCGGTTCTCGTGCAGCGGCGCGGAGAGCGACTTCAACATAGACGCGAAGATCAACGGCGCCTATATCGTCATGGGTCTGCTTTACGGGAAGGGCGACCCCGATAAGACCATCGTCATCTCGACCCGGTGCGGTCAGGACTCCGACTGCAATCCGTCGAATTCCGGGGGCGTTTTGTTCACGACGATGGGTTTCTCGAAGCTGCCGGAGCGGTTCACGTCGGCCGTGAACAACGAGGGAGTGTTCAGCCACACGGCGTACAATTTCCCTCGGCTGATCGAGGTCTGCGAGAAGTTGGCCCGTCAAGCGGTCGTCAAAGCGGGCGGACGAATCGAGAAAGAGGCGAACGGCGAGGAAGTCTTCGTGATTCCCGTGGAGACGCCGAAACCCAGCAAGCTCGAGCAGTGCTGGGAGCCGGGTCCCGTCGCCAATAGCCGTTTCACAGAGGAAGAGATGAAGCGGATTCAGCAGCCTGGTTCCTGAGGGCGCGGCGGCGTAAATACGCGGGTCCTCCGCGCGAGCGGAGCGTCGTCTGGGACGGGAGGGAATGCAGGCGGGACGCCTGCGGTACCCGTCATTGCGGCGAATAGAGCGTTTGCCGTGCGGAGCGCCACCGTTGCTCGAGGCGGTCACTTTTTGGTCGGGTCCTTCGAGGAGGAATCCTCCCGCTGTTTCCTCATCAGATCAAGGATGGACTCGATAAGAATCCTGTCCGGGGTCACGTTCACTTTGTCAATCACTTCTCCGGGTTTCTTGATGAGGTCGGAGGGTTTTTGGAGTAGTTCGAAAGGTGTCTTGACGGCGTCAATCGGCTTCTTCGCGGCATCAATGCCCGTCTTTGGAATCTCGAGCGGATTCTGAAGCAGAAAGCCGGGCAATTTCAGGAGGTCGCCCGCATCCTGTAGGCCCTGCTGGAGCAGGCTTTTCGAGATTTTCTCAAGGAGGGAACCGATGTTCACTGTGCCGAGGGCGGGGGAGAGGCGGGTGCCGCGGATGGGGATTTCCAGCCGGGCGTTGTCTTTGGCGAGAAGCTGCGCATAAGTCTCAAGGGGGCCCTTGACCCCAAAAGCGCTCAGCAAAGCCGTTCCCACGGGGACTGAGACCCACATTTCCACGGCGTCATCGAATGCCACGGACCCGTAGAACTTCAGGTCGAATTTCTCACCAAAAAGTATGGCAAAGTTGTCATAGGCGACCTTGCCGTCCTTGATGGTGAAGTCCGCTCCGGTGAATGTGACGTTTGTGCTTGTCTTGCCGAGCAGCCCGCCCAACTCGAAGAGAGCCGCCAACATCCCATCGGGTTTCAGGGAGAGGTTGCTGAGGTCCAGATGCCCGCTTCCGGTACCCTCGCTCAGAATCGTGTCGCCCAACGGGAGGTTGAGATCGGAAAGGGACAGCGTCAGTTCGCCCTCGAGGCTGGCGACCTGGGCGAAGATGGGGTTGATGCGGCTGAGAAGCATCCGCCCGACCTCCGGCGTGACGCGCACTTTATCAATCAAAGTCGTCTTCCCCGGCATGCGGAACGCAGGGGTCTCACCGGCAAAGCTCACGACGCCGCTGAGATTGAGGGCGCCGCCGGATGCGGGAATCTTGGTTCTATCGAGAAACAGTTGTCCCTCGGAGAACCTGGGCTGGAGGTTCATGGGCGAGCCAAGCTCCAGCCCGACGAGGCGGCCGGACGTCCAGTTCAAGCGAGTTTTGTCGGCGGTAACGCCGCGGAAAGCTGGCTGAACCTCGGGCCTGTTCAGGGGGCCGGTGATTCTCAGGTCACTTTCCGTGGTTCCGGCGAGAACCAGTCCGAGTTCTGACTTGACGCTGGGCGACACTTGTTCGAGCAGCGCAAGGAGATGTTCCCAGGAACCGCGATAGCGCCCGGAGAGGTCGAGAACCCGCTCGTCGCCGAGCTTCTCCACTTTTCCGGCCAAGTCAAGCGAAAGCGGTTGCGAGGCAAAGGCGAACTTGCCGAGTGAAAGGGAGTCTTTTTCGAGGTTCACAGCGGCCTCGTGGGTCAATGTGATCGGGCCGGGGCGGAAGGGTTTCTCTCCCGAGCCGAGCTGAAACCCATCAATCGTAGCTGAGCCGGCGGCGGTGATGGTGTTGCCGGCCGTGACAGCGCGACCGCTCCAGGCGAGGGACCCAGCGATGTCCGGTGGCTTCTTCCAGCCAACAAAGGGCTTTGCCGCGGCGATAGATTTCGCCAGGTCAGCCGAAACCGAAAATCGTCCTTCGACTCGCGTCTGCTCTGCGACCCAGGCGCGAGCCTCGGCGACCGAGAGTTTCAGGAGGTCTTCACCCTCAAGCCTGAACTCCGACGCTGCCACACTCTTTTCTTCCGGCGAGTAAGTGACTCCCGACCAGTTCAGGAGGAGGTCCTTTTCGACCAGGGGCTGACCATTGAGCAACGGCTGAGCAAATGTTGCGCTGCCCGTGGAGAAGGTCAGCTCTCCGGCCGGAGTCCATTCGGCAGCGGTCTCGAGGCGCAGGGAGCCCACGCGGTACTTGTCGTCGGCGTCGTTCTTGCCGGAGAGAGTCGTCAGCAGCTCCTTTGCCGTCAACTTCAGGTCGCCGCCGATTTTCTTTTCCTTCGGGTGAAACAGTCCTCGCGCGTCGAAGGCGAGTTCTTCC
>JAUYEE010000306.1 GCA_030691545.1 bacterium
TACGTCCCGCCGCTTCTCCTGTCCCTGCATTTTCATCCTCCTCGATGCGTTCTGTCTCCATACCACACATACGCTCTATCTGCCGAGGAGTATGGCTCACATCGTTCTCACAGGGAACATGGGTTGGCCGGGCGCTTACCCGGCAGATACTTCCTGACATCGAATTTCTCCTTCGGGCCGGACTGCCACAAGTCGTTTTCCTGTCCGCGAATCCACTCCCACGAATCGAAACCCCGGTGTAGATTCATGTCCGGTTTGAAAAAGTGGTAGCAGTCCACGATCTGCCCGGTGGTGTATCGGGCCTTATTCAGGGTCTCGGCGAAGGTGACATCTTCGTCAAATAGAGGTTGCCAGCTTCCGTGTTTGCTAAATGGAAGGATGCTGCGGCCGGTGTACAGAACACGACGGTGGGGAATCGTCGGTAGGCCGTCGGCATAGACGTTGGTGAAAAGAACGCTTTCCTTCGCAAGCTGGTCAAGATACGGAGTCCGGATGTGCGGGTTGCCGTAACAGCCGAGATAATCCGCTCGCCATGTATCTGTGCCGATGTAGATGAGGTTGAGCTTCGAGTCAGCGCGAGCTCTGGCCCTCTGTCGAGGTTGTGTCTGCTCCGCCGCCACTAAAGGGGCGACAGCCGCCGCTCCCGCTGCTGCCGACATGTTCCTGATGAATTCTCGCCGGGTCAGCTCGCGCCTTCCATTGCTCCTTAGTCCATGACCTGTATTCATCGCGCCCTCCTTCACTAATGCAGAATCTCTTAGTATTTTCTTTTCAAGTTTCTTTTGCTCTCCTCGAAAAACTGCCTCAGGTTAATCCCGGACGTTCCATCCGTGGTTATGACTTCACCTGGAAAATATCCAAGTATGTCGTTGCGGTAGGAAGTTGTCACTCTTATACCATTATATATCTTTGGCTTATAAAACGGGAATGCAACCAGAAGAAGGGGGTCAAGAAAGCTGATCTTTCTATTTTCTGTGTCAACCACTCCCACTATTGCATGACGGCAATAATCCCACTCTTTTCGCTCTTTTTCAAAATCTACAGTTGCCGTTGCAAGAGCATGCATATGCCTAAAATTAGGATTCACTGCATTGGCGTAATTTATCATTCTTGTTAAGTATAATGCGGGAGGCGCGCAGGTTACGTCAATTTCATCCGGGTTAGACAAGATAGCAGAAGGTGGCAATTTGTTCTTCTCCTCATCATACCACTCCTTAGGTCCCCCCTCACGGATTGCGAAATGCTTATGTATTGTTTTCAGAAAGAACAATATTGTTTCATCAAAGGTACTTCTTCTAATATCAAACTCTTCTTTTTCTGCTATATTCTTGAATATCTCATTCAGCCTTTCAATCTCATCCGGGCTAACATAGGAGTTCTCATCGTCCGGTGAAAGCAATCTCGCTTTAATCTCCTCGTCGAGCTTAGTTGGAGTGTCCTGAACGCAAGATGGATGATAGTTATTGATTAGTACAGACTCAAATGGCTCATCAAAAGAAAACTTGTCTTCTTCCACTAATCTGTCTAAATCACCCAGGAGGCGGTCAAACGTTTTGGTTTCAGCAGAAGAACAGATTTGTTTTATGTAGTGCCTTAGTGTGGGCCCATTCTTTATAAGGAAGGACTGCAAGCTTTCTGCACTCTCACCTATCAATGGGTCTTGTTCAATTATCTGTTCTATCTTTCTTGCTGTTCTCCGAAATCTTTTCCCCAACTTGCTGTAGTCAAACCAAAGGGCGTGGTTCCCATCAAAGAGTGTCTCGTTGCTGAAGTTATAGTGGCGTGAGAGAACAATAGCAAAAGAGCCCTGAGCTGTATTGAATTCATAAGGTTGATCGTAAATCTCTATGCTAACGTTGACTTCGTGTAAACCTTGGTTCTCAATTGCCTCCGCAAGATTTATTGGAGTGTATTTACTCATCAGAGCGCTGACTTCTGCTCTTAGTCTTTCCTGCCGATTAAGAAGTGGTGGGATTACAAGGGCAGAGGACAAAGCCACAGTGGCCAAACCTGCCAACAGAACCCATCGGAGGCGGTGTTTCACTTTCATTGGATTCCTTCCGGACTATTCCTCACCAATAGCACCCCCAGTCCTTCGAAAAAAGGAAATCCGCCCTTCCTTCAGAACAACCTTGTCGTCAACGCGGATGCTGTTTTCCTCGAACCATCCGCGCTTCACCTCAAGGGCGAATTGAGCCGGACAGGACGAATACACGGGCTGCTCATCGAGCGGGGTCAAGTCCTTGATGGATTCAATCACGCCGTCCTTTGTGATGTACGCGATGGTGAGGGGAATCCTTGTGTCTTTCATGTAGAAGGAGAGATACTCCTCTTTCTCGAAGACAAAATACATCCCCTCGCCATCAGGCAGATTCTGCCGGAACATGAGCCCCTGCTGCCGTCGCTCGGGCGTCTGTGCAATTTCGACCTTCAATTCGGCAGGCAACCGCACCCATTCAGCGAGAGGGGCCTCTTCCTTGCATGAGGCGAGAACCGAGCAGAGCGCAGCCGCCACGAGGAACCGGCTGGTCCTCCAAGCCGTGGGAGGCTTCACAAAATGGCGTACCCGCCGGAGTGCGGGGTCATTGGACGAGGGAGTTGAGGACCTCGATTCCTTTTCGCAGGACATCATCCTCCGCCGCGAAGGAAATTCGGAAATGCGTGTTTTTTTCGGAGAAGACATTGCCGGGGATGATCAGGACGTTGTTCTCAATGGCCCTTCGGACAAACTCCTCTCCGTCGCCTCCTGGGGCTTCGGGGAAAACATAGAAGGCGCCGTTGGGTTTGACCACGTTGAACTTCTCTTTCAGGCCTTCGTACACGATGTCTCTTTTCCGTCGGTAGTCGGCGATTCTCTCATCGGGCGCCATGTCGAGGGCCGCCAGCCCCATTTTCTGCGCGATGGACGGCGCGCAGACGAACGAGTATTGCTGTATCTTAATCATTTCGTTGACGATCAACTTCGGCCCCGCGGCGAAGCCAAGCCGCCAGCCGGTCATCGCATGGGACTTCGAGAAACCGTGAAGGATCAACGTCTTCGGATAGAACCTCGCAATGTTGGCGTGAGGGAAGTCGTAGTTGAACGACTCATAAATTTCGTCGAAGATGACCAATAGGTCGCGGTGCCGAGCAAATTCTGCGATCTTCTTCTGCTCATCCTCTGTGAGAGAAACGCCCGTTGGATTGGACGGCGAGTTGAGCAACAGGGCTTTCGTTCGGCGGTTGAACCTGCCTTCGAGCCGTTCGACCGTCAGTCGAAAGTCCGGATAGGTGTCAACGTAAACAGGGGTCGCCCCCATGAGCCTCACAAGGTGCTTGTACATGACGAAATACGGATCGGGAATCAGAACCTCGTCGCCCTCCTCGAACAGAACCATCGCTGCCAGCACCAGCCCCCCTGACACCCCGCAGGTTATCATCACCTCCTCGAACTCGATTCTATGCTCGCGATACTTCTCGCGAATCTTGTCGCGGAGTTCCTGTGTCCCCTGCGTAACCGTGTATTTGCTGAACCCCGCATCAATCCACTTCTTCGCTTCCTCCTTGAGCTCCGCAGGAAGGTCGAAATCCGGCTGCCCGATGCTCAGGTTGATCGGATTCTCTAACTTCTGAGCCAGGTCAAACACCTTGCGAATGCCTGACGAATCAATCTGGCCCGCTCGTTTCGCCAGCATTATCCCTCCTTGCTTTTTCCTTTCCATAGTGTGATGCGGGTTTCCAGGCTGCTGGTTCTCAATCTCACGGCACTTCAACGCGGGGTGAGCGACAGGCGATCCTTTTCGGACGGACTGACACCCTTTGAATCCTGCTCTTCTATTGCTTTCATTCCTCTCGAGGCGGAGATCGCCGCCGCCGCGTATTCGTATATGGAGGCCGCAGTCACCGCCGCCACAATTCCGGAGATCGTGTACAGTGTCCATCTTCCCGTTATCTCCCAGTAGAGGGGACCGAGAAGGAGCAAGATGGAGCCGACGCCCTGAAACTGCGCTTTGACCTTGCCGCTCCACCTCGCGGACACGGACTTTTTGGATCGCATCAGAAGTATCCGGCAATAGGCCACGGTTACGTCGCGACAAGCCATGACCAGAGGGACCAGAGCCATCGCCAGTCCGCGGTACGCAAGCGCCCAGTACACGGTGATCCGCGAAATACTATCGGCGTATGGGTCCAACATGGCGCCCCATTCGGTCACGGAGCCCGTTTTCCGAGCAAAGATTCCGTCGAACAAATCCGTAAGTTCGAGCAGAACCAATAGTACGGCGCAGACAATGAGGACGGCCGGGGACCCCGGGACAGGGAGCGCTCTCTCGAATGAAAGCAGCACCGCCACAAACGCCGCCGCAAGAGGAAGCCTTGCCAGCGTCAATGCTTGCACCATGCGGAAGCTTCGTCTGCGGAAATCTGACTTCGCGTTTTCCATGGAAGCCTTTGCGGTCTCCTTCTTGAGAAGTACTGCGTTCCGTTTCCCGGGGAACAGGGAATCCATCGCGCCGGAAACCTGCCCGGCCGAGAGTTACCTATATCACCTCTTACTCACGGAGGCAACGCAATTCAGTGCAGCATCCGCGTGAGGGAAGGTGTTCAGCTCACCGAGATTGCTTGCGTGTCCCCCGCCGGGGCCCTTTCCGATTCGCCCGTGCGCACAGAAAACCCGACTCTCCGTTACTGGACTGAAAGCGCAGCTTATGTCGGAGAATCGGGCTTTCTGATTTCGCAGTCGCCGGTCCTGTCTCTCGGGGGATCGCATCGCGGGCGATGCTTTCCACGCCGACACGACAAGCACATCAATTTCCGAGCGACAGCCGGTCGGACTTATTCCACATCCGCTGTAATCGCTATCACGTACGGCGCGCAGACGGTTCCGGCGGACTTGTAGTCAATGCTCGCCACCGCCTTGTCCGGATGGGGGTTCTCCCAGGCCATCGAGTACAGGCGGATTGGCGACAGGCTGTTCCTGCCCGTCCAGACGATTTTGCCTTCGGAGACGGGGGCATTTCTTTGCACCCACCAGTCCCTCACGTCCACGCCGTACTTTACGGGGATTTCCGCTGCTGTCCCATCGTCGTAGTTGACGATGTAGCAAGCGATCTGCGTCCCGTCGGGAAGAGGTTCCGGCGTTTCTCCCCAGCCTGTGGCATGGAGGATATGGAGCGCCTTGAACTTCTGGCCGACCTTTATCCCTTTCACTTCGCGGGGAACGTCCGTGAATTGCTCTCCCCACAACTGAATGACTCCATCCGGGATTTTGTACGCACCATCGCCAAGATAGTGCGTACCCGGTTCAAAAGGGAGGTCGTTTCCTTCGCCGTGCATAGCTTTCAGCGGTCGCGTCACGTACGGGCCGAGGTCAACAAACGCGCTGCCATCCGTGTTGACCTCCTCGCTTCGCCTTACGCTGACCTCTTCCGTAGCCGTGGGTTGTTCCTCCACTGGCTCCTCCTGTCGGCGCGCGTGCATCACAATGACGGCCTTTGCGAGGACCGCTGCACCGTTCTTAAGAACCTGCATGACCGACCGGGTGCTCCAGCGGCTCTGAATGGCGAGCCCGTTGGGGGTCCGGTAAGCCACTTCCACGGCCTCGTCGAGGTCTTGCACGGCGTTGTTCGCGTACAGCATTGCCCGGGCAACGACCGGTTGCGCTTCCGCGGGGGCTCTCCCGGCGAGCATGCCCAACCCGGCAACGAGGAGTTGTCCGAGGTTCTCCATCTCGATGTACTCGAGAGCGACATTGCTATCCACCGGCAGACCTGCCATGGCAGCCTTGAATTCCGGTTTCGAGGCGATGTTTTTCCCGGTATCCTTTGCCGCCAACGCCTTCTGAACGACCGCGCTGGAAATCCCGATCACGATCACACCGTCATCCGCTGCAAGGGCGGGCGTCACGGGGATCGGAATCGTCGGGGTGATCATCATGATTTTCTTGCCGCCCACCTCGACCTCCGTCGAAGGCACGCCCATCTTCTCGAGGACACCCTTCACCGTCTGCATCACAAATTCAGTATCCGTCGCCTCGATGCAAACGACCATGTTCGGAATGGCAAGGGTCTCGGGGACCTTCACGGCGAGAGTGATCTCCCCACCAAGGGAAGCCAGCAGTTGATTCACGTCAACGCCGAGGTTTTCCTTCATTTCGCCAAAGGTTTTCTCCAGGTCCACCTCAACCTCAGCAGCTTGCAGGAGAGCCTGGATTTTCTTGAGCATCTCGGCAGGGGGACCCAGGGAGAACCTTGTCACGTACGAGAAATCCTCAGGCACGTACGCGATACCCTTCGGGGCCGTGTTGGGGAAACTGAGGAGCCCGGGAATCCCCGGCGCGTCAGTTGTGTACTGGAGGGCGATGTTCGTCCCAACATACTGCTCGTCGGCGCTCAGGCTTATCCCTGCAGCATGCACGCCCTGTAACCCGAGCAATTCGATCCACTTTTTTGCCTCCGGGGGAAGAACGGGCAACAGAGTCTCGCGGACGGCGTCCAGATTGACGTATCCGGTGATGATCGGGCTTTTGCCGATAACAGCATGAACCTCACGGAAAGACGCCGTTTGAGCCAGCCCACCGGCAAGGGACCCCGACAGAGCCTTATCGAGGAGACCCTGCCCACCCGCCACGTACAGCACGTTTTCCCGCACGGCGCAGCCAATCGGCGGCAATTTTGTGTGCGGGATGACTACCTCCGTACCGTACTCGGTCTTCGTCACCTGGATGTCCGGGGCGGCTGCCAGCAGCTTCGTGGCTGCGGAAGCCAGCGGAGCCAGGCCCTCGGAGAGTTCCGCTGTCAGGAGAAATGACACCTGCCCGCTTTGCGTGTCCAGGGAGAGAATGCCCAAAGACGCGCTTCGCGGCAGCAGCGGCTTGATTTCGTCGAAGGCTTCCAGTACGGCTCTCGCCTTGACCGCGATTTCTGGAGGCACTTCCTTCTCTTCCTCGAGGCTTTTTATTGCTGCCTGGCCGAGCTCGCTAACCAGATAGTAGAACACGCCCATGTCCGGCAGTTCGACGTATCCCAGGCTGTTCGGCGGGAGCAACTCTACCATCGGCGGCGCCGCACACCGCGCCGAAATCGGCACGATCAGAGCCAGCGCCAGTAATGTGACCGCAAGATACTTCATCTTCATTCCTTCTCCTTTCTTTTGCTTGTCTTGCCCCTTCTAATCTAATCTGTGACTGCTACGCAGAAACCGGGCACCCACAGACGGCGTCGCCTGACGACCGCCGCGGCGGGACGCTCAGATACCACTTATATGTATGCAGCCGAGAAGGCACTTCTTCACTTTTCTTCGGCGCCGGGGGAAGCCAGCTTCCGATTTCCGATTGCGAGGTTACGCCGTGACGGGCCTCTCAGCCGCTTCGTTGAGCAGCTTGATCTTCGTGAAGCGACAGAAACGTTTCAGGTCTTCCGTGAGGTCGCCGTAGCAGGTCGTGCGATGCAGCCCCTGGGACCAATTCTGCCAGAGTCTTTCCACGTCCCCGTCCACCTTCACCGTGATTTTGGTTCGGCATCCTCGTGGAAGGTCGGGCGTCTCAATGATGTCGCCCGTGAAATAAAGCATTTGGTCTGTACCGATAAGCTCGGCTGTGGTGGTCTTGCGTCCGACCTCCATGAACACTTGGGGGACGACGCCTTCCTGCCGTTCCATGACGCAGCGCAGCCGGTACCGCGCTGGCGGCTTATCCGGCCCGGCCATTCTTGGCGTGCCCATGCAGTGAGCTAAGATGATGGCGTGCTTGGAGACGTCCATTGTCGGATCGTTCACGAAGCCGGGTCTCCCGCACAAACCCTGCATGATAATTTGAGTCATTGCCGACCGCAGGTCTGACTCGCACATGCCGCCGAGCCCCATACTGTTCAATCTCGCAAAGCCGAGGCACGGGTAGGCAGGAAGCAGGATGGTCTTGTCCCACATTGTGCCGTAGCAGTCCACGGTCATCATCGTCCCTTCCTGCTCGTCCAGCATCTTCTCGAAAGCCAGCGCCAGTTTGCACGAGCGGACGATGTTCTCTCTCGACGGCTCGACCACTTTCATCGCTCCGCGAATCCACCGTCTCGCCTCGGCCTCGGCGTCGCTGTCGGGGATGGATTCGTACGCCTTCTCGACTTCCTCGAGGGAGACCTTCACCATACCTGTGCCGAACTTCTCTTTGATGGCGTTGGCGTAACCCGAGAAGTCACTGGTTGTCACATTCAGGATCTTCGCCTCCCGCAGATGATGAATTGCCCGGAATGGTCGCACGGCGGCTGCCAATTGGCTGTAGTCCGTCGTGAGCATGCACTCCAACAGCGCTCCCTCCGGCGCCTTTTGCACCGAGCCGAAGGCGGTCCACTCGTGCCCGGAGTAGGGGGCAGCAAAAAGCACCGTCGGTTTACCTGCCGTGAGAATCTGGTTCAATATCCCCATCGCCCCCATGGACAGGTGAATCGCCAACACGCCGTCCGCCGCCGCCATCTTTTCCTTGAGCGCCTGAACCTGCTCCGGCGACGTGACCAGTTCGTTCACCACGAAATCCACGTCCGCGAACTCTTTCTTCATGCGGGCGAACTCGCCCTCGTACTTCTGCATTTCCTCCTTGAGATCGAGCGTCGGCGTGGGCCAGGCTGCCCCGGGGATGCCCATGTAAACCTTCGCCACCTTTACCCTGGACTTGCGACAACCCGGGCTGACTAACACGGGGGCCTTTGGAGCCGCCGCCGTCAGTCCCGCCGCTGGCGGGATGGTCTTCGCGCAGCCTGCCAGGTAAGCGACGCTTCCGGCAGCAGCAGCCGCCTGAAGAAACTCCCTTCGCGTCAGTTTCTGTGCCATAGTGGTCTCCTTCGTAGCGCAGGCGTCTCGCCTGCATTTCCTTTTTCTCACGAATGGTTGCGTTTTTTCTTGGAGAAAGGGTATCGCGGTGAGAAGCCCCCCGTCAAGGGCCAACATGTTAGTCAGGTGACAGTGGAAAGTAGAAAGGGGAACGGGGGGAGACAGAAAGGGGAAAGGAGAGAGTGAAGAGTGGAAAGGGGAAAGGGGACCACTGCTCCCCTGTCTCCTGGCCCCCTGCTCGAGTCTCTCCTGTCTCCCGCTCTCCCGTCTGCTGGGGTATGGCTGTGTTATAGTGGCACGTTCTATTGCGCCCTTACAGGGCTTGGATGCTTCGCTTCGACTGGGACCCAGGGCGTTGCCCTGGGCTACAATATTGCGCCCTTTGAGGGCTTCGTCCAGGAGAGGATGTCAAGCCCCAACGGGGCGAAATACCTTAGCCCAGGGCAACGCCCTGGGAACGCCGTCTCGCCCCACCTCCGAAAGCCCTGTAAGGGCGCAATAGAGGCTTAAACCGTACCGGGGTCTCGCTGCCCACCGACATGCACGGCGAGCCCTTGTCACTGAAATACAGCCACACTCGTCCCCTGCTCTCCTGCTACGGTTGCTTCCGACTCTCCGCGGAACTTTCCTCTCTTGACACGACCAGGTCGGCAATGACGTCGTAGTCGAGGAGTTCTTCGTCAAGTTCTTCTTGCAGGAGAGGATTGTCCTCCGAATCGAAGATGCGTTCGAAGGCGGGGCTTTTGCGGATGACTGCGCGGAAAGTGGATTTCTTCGGGAAATAGGACCAGACCTGATCGGCGATCTCGTGGGAGATGGGTTGCCAGAAATCGTACATGGTCAGAAGAACGCCCTCGACGGTCAGTCGCGGGTTGGCGCTCACGATAAGCTCTTTGATGTCACGCAGAATCCGCGGCATGATCCGGAGAGCGAGGGGCTGGCATTGCAGGGGAATGACCACCGAATCCGACAAGAGCAGCGCGAACTCAACCAGCGCGGACGCCCCAGGCGGAGAATCAACGATGACATAGTCGTATTTCTTGGACAGAGAAGCCACGACCCGCACAAAAGCGGCTCGCTTTCTCGGCATGGCGAAAAGGCTTTCATCCTGGTGAGTGACCGACTCGGGATTCCCGAAGGGAATAAGGTCCACGTTGAGCAGCCGAGTTGTCTGAACAATGTCGCGGGCGCTTGCCTCGCCGCGGACCAATTCCAAGGCTCCCGAGGCGCCGCTGCCCTTCTCTCCGGAGTGGCACAGCGCCGCCCACAGAGCGTTCTGGGGGTCCAGGTCAAGCAGGAGAACCTTCTTGCCGCGACGACCGAGGAAAAACGCGAGGCATATCGCGGTTGTTGTCTTCCCAACCCCTCCTTTTCGGTTGGCAACGGCGATGACCTTCGCCATGAGAATCATCCCCGCCTGGTGAAGTATTTCCGGAAAAGCGAGCCGATCGAATCGTTTTCGATGCGGACTTTTTCTTTTGGAGCTATCTTGACGAGAGGGGAAAAGAGTTCACCGATGGAGGGTTCGCTCGGCTCCGGCGTGGCTGCGGGGGAGGGTTGCGGAGAAGAAGCCCCCTCTCCTGGAAATTTGGACTCCATCTCGTCGGCGAGGGAGTCAAGGGTTGCCTCGGGCGCCGATTTCTGTCCTGCTTTGGATTCCTCAATGTCCTCGAAGAGTCCCGCCGACCGGACGGTTTCCTCGTAGGGCCGTTTTTGCTGAACATCATCCGCCATCTTGTACACTCCCACCACCCATAAGACTGGGGGCCAGGGGCCAGGGATCGGGGGTCGCCTGAACCGATTCAGCGAGGCACTTCCCCCGAGATACCACGCTACTTCTTTGCCTGGTATTCCTTTGCTGCGATATCCTCCACAATCTCGTCGAAGCTTTTTCCCTTCGCCATCCATTTCCTGACGGAGGTGACGACTGCCGAATCGCCGACGAGGAATGTGCACTTTTCCCCGCTGAGGGCGCGGCACCGAAGCTCGATGCAACTGAACTCCACACCGATCAGCTCGCTGAAAAACCCGGCGAAAAACCCAGCCATCAGCGAGCAGGACATGGCATCTCGCCTTCCCAGCAGGTCCGGGAATGCGGAGGAGAATAGGTCAATGAAAATCAGATCGTACTTCTGATAGATGTCGAAGCGCCCCCATCCGCAGCGTGTGAGGTACGTGTTGAACTGCTGCTTGAAGTCGCTCAATCCCATGTTACGGGTGTGGTAGAGGGTCTTCTGGGAGCTGGAGACGTTCTGGTTGAACTCTTGGTAGGCGTGTGCTCCCCAGCTCAGACCCGCCGCGAAGAAGACGTCGTCGAGCTCCGTGGCGAGGCGCTGCGAAAGGGCATCGCATAGCGCCTTCCATAGTTCCCCCGTGGTAATCACGG
>JAUYEE010000315.1 GCA_030691545.1 bacterium
CGGATTCTGTCTTCTGCGGAATTGAAGTGGCTTTCGCATGACCTCTATCACGGAGCCGGCGGGGACCTTCGGGTGAGCATGTGGGAAAAGTGGGGGCAGGTGGACACGGCGAAAGTGAGTCACGGAATGGTGTGCTTCCAGTTTGACGACGGGTATGTCGGGCAATACACCTTGGCGAAACCGGTCTTTGATTCGTGCGGCGTTGTGGGGAACATCGCCATGCCCTCGAACTACATCGGAGCCGGCGGAAGACTTTCAGCGGCGCAGTTGCAGAGTTTTATCGCCTCCGAATGGGAGATCGTCAGCCACTCAAAGACGCATGCGGACCCGGCCGGCCAGACGGAGGGGGACCTGCGCGCGGAATTTGCGGACTCCAAAGTCGCCCTTGAAGCTCTCGGCACGACGGTGAAACACTACGCATGGCCGTATGCGGCGCCACAGGAAGAATACCGGCAAATCTGCGCGGAGTATTACAAATCGGCTGCCGATAGTGGGGACTTTACGTTCGCAAATGTCAATCTGTTTGCCCTGGCACATATAACGATTGATGAGCCAGCTTCCCTTGCCTATTTCAAAACCTGCGTGGACACGGCGTACACCAATAATCGGCTGCTCACCTTCATCATGCACGATGTGGATTCGAGCGATGCGAACGCCTTGTCGGAGCTGATTCAGTACGTCCAGAACAAGGGGATGCCGATTGTCACGCGGTCGCAGGCGTTCGCGAATCTGCTCTGCACGCCAGAGGAGCCGCTCTACAAAGCCACTTCGCTGAAATGCCAGAACGTCTCCGCCTCTGCGAGGCAGTTGTACCAGGCCAAAACGTTGACGGCGGAGGATTACATCATCTCCTTTCTGGCGTACACGGACGGGGCGCCGGTCACCTCGGCCGAGGTCGTTCCCTTTGCCGACACAGCGTTCACGAACGAAATCAGTACGTTCCAGTACGAACACCTCGGCGGCGGGGTGTATGTGTGCTGGGGGAAATTCACGGCGACTGCGGAGAATTGGAACATCGGGTTGGAGGTGAAGGGCAACAAGACGGTGTACGTGGGTCTCCCAACGTGCACTGCGGCAGGTGCGAGTCAGGCATCAGGGCCCTATCCCAGAAGCCCCATTGCCAACGAGACGACGGGCAGCGTTCCCCGGCAGGCTGACTCGCTGACGGTCGCCGGGAACGCGAACTTCGAGCCGAGCCGGGGCACCCTCGACATCGAGTTCTATCCGCTGCACCCGTCCGATTTATCGAGCAGCTATGCGTTCTACCTGGCGCACTTCTATGGCGGCGACGGGCAGATGCGGCTCTACAAGGACGATGCAAACCAACTCACCTTCCGCATCCAGGCAAACGGCGACGACGATTCGGTCGTCGGGACAATCAGTTGGAGTCGCGGCGACCGCGTCAAGGTGCGGGTGGTCTGGGACTGCGAGGAGACGCTCGACGGGACAAATCACATGCTCATGTTCGCGAAAGTCAACGAGGGCGCCTGGAGTCAGATCGGAGCCTGCGCCACGCAACCGAGCGCGCCTTCTTCTGAGCAGACCCTTTATGTGGGGCGAGCCGGAGACGCCGCCGGATACGAGGCGAACGCGTTTATCAGTTGGCTGCGCATCTACGCCCGCCCATTGCCAAACCCTGCCTGGTGAGCAAACCTGGTGCGGCGAGGAGCGAGGTCCTGCGAGGCAAGTTTCTTGTCAAAGGCTTCTGTGGCGAATATAGTAGTGCCCAACCAGGACACGACAGAAATCAACTCAACGAACAACTGACAGGTCGGACCTGTCCGACTTGTTCGACGGAACCTGACATGACGAAAATTGCCTCCGTCGTCGGTGCAAGGCCGCAGTTCATCAAGGCCTCTGCCGTGAGCCGGCGCATTCGCCTGATGAATGAAGAAGCAGGCTGCGAACGGGTCCGCGAGGTGCTGGTGCACACCGGTCAGCATTACGACGACAACATGTCGAAGGTCTTTTTTGACGAGCTCGAAATCCGCGAGGCCGACTACAATTTAGGCGTGGGGAGCGGTTCGCACGGCGCCCAGACGGGGCGGATGTTAGAGAAGCTCGAACCGGTCTTGCAGGACGAGAAACCGGATGTCGTGGTCGTCTATGGCGACACGAACTCGACTCTCGCGGGGGCACTGGCTGCCGTGAAACTGCATATTCCGGTAGGGCACGTCGAGGCGGGTCTTCGCTCCTTCAACCGGCGGATGCCGGAGGAAATCAATCGTGTCGTCGCGGACCACGTTTCAGACTTTCTCTTCTGCCCGACGGATACTGCGGTAGAAAATCTCGCGCGGGAAGGGATTTCTCGAGGCGTCCACAAAGTCGGAGATGTGATGTACGACTGTGCGCTATATTATGCGCAGAAAGCGAAATCGAGGAAAAATCTATTAACGCAGCTCAACCTTTCTCCGAGGCAGTACGCGCTCGTCACGATCCACCGCGCCGAAAACACCGACGACCCGCAACGGCTCACCTCGATTTTCCGGGGACTGAATCGCGTTACCGAGACCGGCCTTCCTGTTGTCGTGCCGCTCCATCCACGCACCAAAAAGTGCCTTTCAGGGCTGTCCGCTAAGCTCCACGATGGTGTGCGGCTGTTGACGCCAGTCTCGTATCTTGATATGATTGTTATGGAGAAAAATGCGAAGGTGATTCTGACGGATTCCGGGGGCGTCCAGAAAGAAGCATACTTCTTTGAGGTTCCCTGCGTGACGCTCCGGGACGAGACGGAGTGGCTGGAGACGGTCGAGTCGGGCTGGAACGTTCTCGCCGGCGCCGATGAAGAGAGAATCGAGGAAGCCGTCGCGAGCGCATCCGTGCCGACCTGCAGAGGCGACTTTTACGGCGACGGAGACGCCGCGGGACGAATCCTCGGCATTCTTCTTTCCTGAGTCAGAGAAAACGAAGAGATAGGTGAACCTCAATCGAACATGCTCAGTCCCCGGCGTCTTTGCGAGAGAGAGCCGCTTTTCCAAGCGCGAGTAAAATGGAAAACACTGCTGCCCATCGACGCCATCGGTTGGCGCGATGAGTACTGCCGGGGCCGCTGGGACGCCCTTATGTTCCTTGAGCAACAAGGCGTCGTCCAGAAGATTGACGTGACCAAGGGGAATCACAGATGGCAAAACAGGTTACGCGTCAGCGCTCCGCGCGACAAAATCGAAGCTCTGTCGGCGCTGATGAAGAACGAATTCGAGAAGAGAGCGACAAAACCTGATGAATCCAAAGATGGGATCCCACCCATGAACAAATCAGCTATCGACGTCTTAATCGCTTGGTCAAAAACGCAGAGCAAGGTCGTGGCATCGGCTCTTCACGCCTGGCTGCCGACCGTTGTTCCGGGGATCAAACCATGGATGTCGGATGAGGACATCGCAAAGGGCCGCGAGTGGTTTCCAGAGCTTCAGCACATCCTGTCGCAAACGCGAGTCTGTATTATCTGCGTTACGCCGGAAAACGTTCGCTCGCCCTGGATTTACTATGAGGCCGGCGCGATCGCAGCAAAGGGTCCGGATGTTGTTATCTGCCCTTATCTGGTGGGCGTTTCTCCAAGCATGCTTGCCGATGGCCCGCTCAGACAATGGCAATGTACGACTGCCGATCGAGAGGACACATGGAAGCTCATTAAGTCCCTCAACTCTAACGCCTTGCCGTCGCCTCACGACTTGTCGCTTCTTCAGGGCAACTTCGGCGCGCAATGGCCACATCTTGCGGCGCAGATTCAACCTGTTGCGGAAATGGAGGTTGATGAGGAGGAAGCCTTTGTCACGACCGATGCAGACCAGTTGGCTGGCGCGAATCTATCGGCCGAAGCTCGGACGATGGTGCTGGAGGTGTCAAAGGACCCCGACGGCATGCTTCTGTACTTCAGGGTGGCTGAAGGCACATCTTTTCAGGCACACGGCGTGAACCTATGCCCAGACCAATCACCGCGAACCCTGGCACGATGGAAAGCCGCAATCGACAATCTCGCTGCTTACGGTATCCTCGAGCCGCGCGGGTATGACGGTGACACGTTCGCACTGACGGCGAAAGGCTACGAGGTTGCCGACGCTTTGCGCGGGGAGGGGTCAAGCGAGCTGGAGAATCCGCCATAATAAGACCCTGCACCGCAGGGGCCGCTGCGCGACCCCAGTCCGACTGTGCTGTCAAACGTTCACTCAAGGAATGAACGCTTCACTGAACGGGCTCCGATGTCCAGTGAACAGGCTCCGATGCTCAGCGAACGGGCTCCGATGCTCAGCGAACGGGCTCCGATGCTCAGTGAACGGGGTCCGATGCTCAGTGAACGGGTCGCGCATGCTCAGTGAACCGGCTCCGATGCTCTGTGAACCGGCTTCGATGCTCTGTGAACGGCGTCCACTGTGGAATGAACCAGCTCCACTGCACTGTGAACGACATGCTCTGTTCTGTCAAACCTTGACTGGACGGAATGAAAGAGGTACTGGTTGGTGTCAAAAGGCGCCTAACTGACCAAGAATCAGTATGTTAGGACAGAATCAGGTGCTTATGATAGAACCGCCGACGGAAACGCCCTCAGCCCCCCCCCGGAGCCGGGGGGAAGGAACAAAAAAGGAAGATTGTATGCGGGCTTCAGCCTCGCCCCGGCGTGCGAAGAACTCCCAGACCACACAATGGAAGCGGAAGTAAGGAAGGTGACCGCATGAGCCAAGTCGTCATTGAGAACCCGGTCATCAACTCGCCTTTCGACGAGCCGACCCGCCATTTCCGGTTTACCGACGAGGGCATCACCGACGAAATCGAGAACGGTCGCAGGACAAGCGCCTACTTCGTCCCGATCGCGCGGCCCCGCAAGAGGGGCAAGCAGCTTGAGTTCGAGACCGAGTGGACAAAAGACCGCATCGAAGAGAACGAGCTCGTCAACGAGATCCGCGCACGCGTCAGTCTCTGGCGGCAAGGCGGGTATGTCGGCGTGACGCCGACGACGAGCCGGTTACTCGCGCACTGGACCGAGCGCGACCGCGAAAAGAGGCTTTTCTTCTGCCAGATCGAAGCTCTCGAGACCGCCATCTACATCACCGAGGTCGCGAAAAAGTACGGCGATGCCTGGATTCAAAACAGGTTGCGCCAGGCAAACGACACCTCGAACCCTGGCTTGCCTCGCACAGCGTTCAAGATGGCCACCGGCTCCGGCAAGACCGTCGTCATGGCAATGTTCATCGTCTGGCACACACTGAACAAGCTTGCCAATCCGCAAGACGCGCGATTCTGCGATGCCTTCTTGGTCGTCACCCCCGGGATCACTATTCGCGACCGCTTGCGCGTGTTGCTCCCCAACGACCCGCAAAACTACTACCGTCAGTGGGGCATCGTGTCTGCCCAGGAAATGCAGCAATTGGGCCAGGCGAAGATCATCATCACCAACTTTCATGCTTTCCAACTGCGCGAGAAGGTGGCCGCCGGCAAGCTGACCAAGACGATGCTGGGGGGGGAGCGATCCGGCGCCTTCACCGAAAGCCCCGACCAGATGGTGCGGCGCGTCTGCCGCGAACTGGGCAACAGGAAGAATATCATTGTCCTGAACGACGAAGCGCATCACTGCTACCGCCGCAAGCCCGACGCCGAGGACGAAAAGCTGACCGGCGATGAACGCGTGGAAGCCAAGAAGCGGGATGAGGAGGCAAGGGTCTGGATTTCCGGGATTGAGGCCGTCAAAGGCAAGATCGGCGTGAGGACTATCTGCGACCTCTCGGCGACGCCATTCTTCCTGCGCGGTTCGGGCTACCCGGAGGGCACGCTTTTCCCGTGGGTGGTCTCCGACTTTTCGCTGATTGACGCCATCGAGGCCGGCATCGTCAAGGTTCCCCGTGTACCCGTGGCCGACGATTCAATGACCGGCGACCAGCCCACCTACCGCGACCTGTGGCTGCGCATCCGCGAGGACTTGCCGAAAAAAGGCCGCAAGACCCAGGCCGTCGGCGGCGAACCCAAGCCCCCCCTGGAGCTTGAAGGCGCGCTGCGCAGCCTCTATAGCAACTACGAGAAGTGCTACCGCGTTTGGGAGAGAAACGCCGAGGCACGTGCCCGCGGCATCACCCCGCCAGTATTCATCGTGGTCTGCAACAACACCAATGTCTCGAAGCTCGTCTTCGATTACATCGCCGGTTGGGAGAAGATAACCGACGACAAGTCCTTTGTTCAGGCCGGCCAACTGCCCATCTTCCGCAATGACGACGCCAAGGGCGGCTGGCTTCAGCGGCCGAACACGATTCTCATAGACAGCCAGCAGCTCGAATCCGGCGAGGCGATGAGCGCCGAGTTCAAGCAGGTCGCCGCGCGCGCGATCGAGGAGTTCAAGGCCGAGTACTCCAAAATCTATCCTGGCCGTGGCGCCGAAAGACTTACCGATGAAGACCTTCTCCGCGAGGTCATGAACACCGTCGGCAAGCCCGGCAAGCTGGGCGAACAGGTCAAATGCGTCGTCAGCGTCTCCATGCTCACCGAGGGCTGGGACGCCAACACCGTCACCCACATCTTGGGTGTCCGCGCCTTCGGCACCCAGCTTCTGTGCGAGCAGGTTGTCGGCCGTGGCTTGCGGCGGCTGAGTTACGCCCCCAACGAAAAGGGACGCTTCGAGCCGGAGTACGCGGAGGTCTATGGCGTGCCCTTCTCCTTCATCCCGTGCAGCGGCTCAACGAAGGAACCCCCAGGCGGCCGAGAGAGCACCCGCGTCCGCGCCCTCGAAAGCCGCGTCGCTTGCGAGATCACCTTCCCGCGTCTGGTTGGCTACCGCTATGACATCGCCGGTGAACGCCTGACCGCAACTTTTACGGAAGACTCCAAGCTCTCGATCTCGACCGCGGATATCCCCACGAAGGTAGAGAACGCCCCCATCGTCGGCGAATCGAGCATCCACACTCTTGACGACCTCAAACGCCGCCGGCCCAACGAGGTCGCTTTTCTGCTTGCCAAGCTGACCCTCGAACAATACTTTCGCGATGATGAGGGGAACGACAAGCCCTGGCTCTTTCCGCAACTGCTCGGCATCGCCAAACGCTGGCTCAGCCAGTGCGTGACGCTCAAGGACAACACCTTCCCGCAACTGCTGCTGCTTATCGAGTTCGCGCACGACGCCGCCGACCGCATCTACAAGGCCATCGTCGCCTCCACCCGCGGCACGCCGGCGCTCAAGCCGGTCCTCCGCCCCTACGACACGCTCGGCTCGACACGCTACGTTGACTTCGACACGACACGCCCCGTCTTCACGACGCGCGAGGACAAGTGCCATATCAATTACGTCGTGGCCGACACCGATTCCTGGGAGCAAAAGCTCGCCCAGACGCTGGAGGACATGGACGAGGTCGTCCGCTACGTCAAGAACCACAACCTCGCCTTCACTATCCCCTACACTTTGAACGGCGAGGAAAAGAACTACATCCCCGACTTCATCGCGTGCATTGACGACGGAAACGGCCCGGACGACTTGCTAAACCTGCTCATCGAGGTGACCGGCGAGAAGAAGAAAGACAAGGCCGCTAAGGTCTCCACGGCCCGCACCCTCTGGGTCCCGGCCATCAATAACCACGGTGGTTTTGGCCGCTGGGCTTTCATCGAGATCAGCGATCCGTGGAATGCGCAGGAGGCAATGCGAGCTTCTGTCCCAATGCGCTTTACGGCAGACAAGATGCAAAAGACCTTAAATGGAGAATGAACATGCGAACGTTAGCCCCCTCTAATCCCAGAGACCGGTTTGAAGTGTATCGGTTTTTCAACGGTCTTTCCTCTGAAGCCAAAGAAGGCCTGGACCAGCGTCGGACTCGTGTGCCGCTGGTGAAGACGTTTCTCCTGGAACATGTCGCTAGCCGTGGGAATGGGCGGCCGAAGCCTCCAGCGCGTATTTTCGAGAGTCTCGGCGCGGAAGTGCGGCCGATAGATGATCGGTTCATGAGGTTGATCTTTCAGGTGCCAGATCCAGATGATGGAACACGCTCACGAGCGACGACCGGCTTCCTGGAGCAGTACGATGAAAGGTTCTTTGCGTATTACACGTGTGAGGACTCCGCCGTGGCCCAGAATCTGGTGGCAAAATGGGTTCAGGCACCTGACTTGGATTATACCTGGTTCAGCAGCCCTCTTCTTCAAGTCCTTTGGGACAAAGATGTGTCCAAGAGAGGTGATGAACGTTTTGGAAAGCTCGTGTTCCGGCACGAGAGCATTTTCGATATGCCCGAAGACTTCTCTTCGCCTGAAGAGACTACCGAGGAAACTGCATCGGAGGATGTAACCGAAGAGGCCACGGATGACGAGGAAGGCATCACCGAAGAGCGTCTGGAAGTCGAAAGACGCAAGGCTCGCTTTGAAATGGGCGACAAAATCGGTCGGATAAAGAGTGCACTTAGCAAACTTCAGGAATACTATGATCCATTGCATGCGCTTTATGCGCTTCGCTTGCCGTCCCGCATGGGGTGTGGCGGACATAACCTTTATCAGGCAGGTCGGATAACGAATCGCACCGACAGCTTTGAAGATCACCGCAATACCGTTCGTTATCTCTATCGCATCTACAAGGCCATCTTGGACTTCACGGAGAAGTCCGCCTGGAGTGAAATCAGCAGCACGCAGGCCTTACATGTCGGGTTGAAGGGGGTTCCTCTTGTTGTGAAATTTTCCGAGCCGCTATCAGAGGCGACCTTTAACCGCTGGGTGCAGAAGGCGTTTCAGAAACGTAATCGCTTCAAGTTGTGGGGTGATCCCATCAGACTGGGACCGACCAAGGTCCACGTTTACGGCGCGGACCGGCATCTGTGGCAGCCCATCAACCTGGAGCTGACCGCCAAAGGCGCGGTTGCCATCCTGCCGCAAGGCACCTGCGGGAACACCTTCCACCGGCTGGTTACGAATATACAGCGCTACGTGCGCCCCAAGATTCAAGCATGGGTGGGGTCGGAGACTTTTGAGAAGGTCGTTCGCCAATGGCCCGCTAATGCGGAGGTACCCAATGAAGACTGAAGCGTTGCTCACAGACCCGGTTTTCCAGCTTAACCTCCTGCTCTGGATGGCTAAGGAGCAGCCGTCGGTCGATTGCCGCGTGCGGCCGCTCTTCTTCGAACGGGGTTTCAAGATCATTTACATCGAAAACCCATTCCCCTTCCCCGAAGAGACCGCGAGAGCGATGAGGGATTTGGGGCTCGATATCAGCGAAGCACCGGAACCGGAGTTGATCCTGGGAAGGGAACGAGACAGCAGGGCCCTCTACTTCGAGGCGAAGGCCAACTCCTTCGGGATCGCCAGCCCAAATTCCAGACAGGCGAGGGCGCATCTCATCGCAACTGGCCCGGTGTTCGGGGAAGTCCTTTCTCCGTTGAAAGCCTGTTTGCTTTGTTACGTAGTGCCCGATGGCGCGCGCAAAAGGATGTCCGAATGTCTGATTGCTCTCTCCGATGAGCTGCAAAGCAAGGGACTCAAGCCCGGCCCATTCTCTTGTCACGGGTTGGCGGTCAGTGGGACAAAGATAGTTTACTCTTGGGATTCGATCTTCAAGGACCATGTGGGCGCGACTGAGGATGCTGTTCCTATTATTGATGATGTTGCTGAAGATACCGATCCCGCCCCTCTCCTTCTCGTATTCAGTGACGAGGATTGCTGCAACATCGAGATGCGCGACTTTTACAGACGAGTGGTCATTGACCAGGTGCGCGCATGGCTGCTGTCTGACCTTCATTCGCACGCTTTGGGGGAAAAGTACGAAACATCGCCTGACAACCTGCTGACGAAGACAACAGACGGCGTTTTCCAGTACCTCGGCCGTGAGCGTCAGAAAGGGCTGCGTAAGCTGGTCCGCGAAAACATCTTCAAGAAAATCGCCGATTACTGGAAAGACAAGCAATCAGGCGTCACGCTCGTCGGCAATCAGCTCGTCGTTACCTGGAGCGTCATTGGCGAAAAGGACGACTTTCTCAACTGGCTCGAGGACCGACGCATGCGCTTCGACGCGAGCACGCCGCCAGTGGATCTTTTCGACCGGCTCGATGCTGACAGAAAGGGAGTATGAACTGTGGCAACGAGAAGAGACAAAGCGTCCGTGCAGGTCGATAGCCTGCGCCACCGGGACACGCGCAAAAACATCCCGACGGAGGAGCTGCGAGACTTTGTGGCCGAGGAGGAGGCGGCCCCCCAGACGCTGCTCTATCCCCGCGACCCGTCTCTCGACCCGCAACTCGTCTGGAAGGGGAAGGACGAGCAGGACCGCGCCGACCTTGCCGTCCCCGTCGTGCCCATCTACATTCAGGAGAAGGTTCAGCCGCAGGCATTGATTAACGACTTGTTGGCCCAGGGGGCGCGCAAGGGCGACCGCGTGGCGGAGGAGGCCGCTGCCTACCAGTTGAAGCTCTTCGCCGAGTTCAACGGCCTGCCTGAAGAATTCGACCAGCGAGTGGACTTTTACCATCACGAAGGGAAGTGGTCGAACCGCATGATTCTCGGCGATTCGCTCCTCGTGATGACCAGCCTGGCCGAGAAGGAAGGCTTGAAGGGCCAGGTGCAGATGATTTACATTGACCCGCCCTATGGCATCAAGTTCGGCTCCAACTGGCAGGTGAGCACCCGCAAGCGCGACGTGAAGGACGGCAAGGCCGAGGACGCCACCCGCCAGCCCGAACAGGTGCGCGCCTTCCGCGACACTTGGAAGCTCGGCATTCACTCCTACCTCGCCTACCTGCGTGACCGTCTGGTCGTCGCCCGTGAACTCCTCACCGAGACGGGCAGTGTCTTCGTGCAGATCGGCGATGAGAACGTGCACGTGGTGCGCTGTTTGATGGACGAGGTGTTTGGGAGTGAGAATTTTGTCAGCTTGATCACGGTCAAGAAGACAAGCGCATCAACAGAGGAATTGCTCTCGTCTGTCAACGACTACCTGGTATGGTATGCAAGACACAGAGACCAGGTCAAGTACCGCCCTGTCTTTCTTAAGCGAGTGCTAGGGGATGATAGTACAGTTGAGTACAAGTGGATAATGCTTGAAGATGGTTCAACCAGGGCGCTGTCCCGCGGGGAAGCTTTGGGGCTCAAGCCGATCCCAGTCCACTCAAGGGTCTTTCGTCCGGACAATCTCACCTCCAGTCACGAGTATTCGTTGGGCAGGCAGCCTTTCGAGTTCCAGGGCACTGTCTACACTCCAGGACACAGATACTGGTCTACAAGCCCAGCCGGGCTGAAACTTCTGTCGATCGCCAATCGGTTGATGGGCACTCCGAAGTACCTTGCATCTAGAAGGTTCCTGGACGATTTCCCGATAACTCCCATAAGCAATACGTGGACAGACACGATCCTGTCGAGCCGCGCGGAGAGCAAGGTCTATGTGGTTCAGACATCGTTCAAAGTGCTCCAGCGATGCGTCTTGATGACTACCGACTCCGGCGACCTGGTGCTCGATCCGACCTGTGGTAGCGGGACCACCGCCTACGTCGCCGAGCAATGGGGCCGCCGCTGGATCACCTGCGACACCAGCCGCGTGGCCCTGGCGCTGGCCCGCACACGGCTCATGGCCGCTAAATATCCCTACTACGTGCTGGCCGACTCGCCGGAAGGCATCAAGAAGGAATCCGAATTGACGGGCAAGGCGCCTCCCGAGTACAAAACCGATCGCGACATCCGCAAGGGCTTCGTTTACAAGCGCGTGCCGCACGTCACGCTCAAGTCCATCGTCAACAACCCGGAGATAAAGGAAGGGATGACCCGACAGCAGATTGATGCCGCGATCGCCCGGCATGCGGAAACCGAAAGGCTCTACGACCAGCCATACGAGGACGAGAAAGTCGTCCGGGTCAGCGGCCCCTTTACGGTCGAAAGCCTCTCGCCGCACCGCGTGCTCTCCACCGCAGACGAAGACATGGACGGGACCGTCACCCAGAGGGAGGCGCAACGGGAGCAGGACTTCGCCGCGATGATCCTCGAGAACCTGCGCAAAGCGGGCGTGCAGAACACCAAGAAAGGGGAGCGCCTTAAGCTTGACACGCTCGACCCGTTCGCCGGGCGCTGGCTGCACGCCGCTGGCGAATACACCGACGCAGATGGCAAGACCAAGCGCGTGGCGGTCTCCATCGGGCCGGAGCAGGGCACGGTCGGCCCGCAGCAGGTGAAGGAGGCCGCCAAGGAAGCGGTGCAGGGCGTGGGCTTTGACCTGCTGCTGGTGTGCGGCTTCGCCTTCGACCCGCATGTCTCGGAAGAGGTCAAGCGTTACGGCAAGCTGACGGTGCTGCCCACCAAGATGAACCCCGACCTCGCCATGGGCGACGAGCTACTGAAGAAGACCGGGGCGGGCAACCTGTTCATGGTCTTCGGTGAGCCGGACGTTGAGATCAGGCAGCAGAAAGACGGCACGCTCATCGTCGAAATCAAGGGCGTGGACGTGTACGACCCGACAACCGGCGAGATTCGCAACTCCTCGACCGACGACATCGCCTGCTGGTTCATTGACACCGACTACAACGGCGAGAGCTTCTTCGTCCGCCACGCGTACTTCACCGGGGCGGATGAACCGTACGAGAAACTCAAGCGGGCGCTGAGGGCGGAGATTGACGAGGCTGCATGGTCAAGTCTTTACAGCACGGTGAGTCGGCCGTTCGAGAAGCCGGCGACGGGCAAGATCGCCGTGAAGGTCATCAACCATTACGGGGACGAGGTCCTGAAGGTGTTTGAAGTGTGAAGCTTCCGGGTGCGGCCGAACAAGGCGCTACACCGGACGGCCTTGCGTGGCGGCGGTGTTGATTCGAGAAGCGAATGCCGGAACGGTCGTAGATTCACGCAACCGCCAGGAGATCAAGGACGCCATCCTGAAGTATTACCGCGAGTTTGAACGGACGGGCAATGTGAGCTACGCCGGCAAGGAGGGAGTTATTCGCCGATATGAGCATCCCGCTCTGGCAGAGAAGTTGGCGGGAATCCTCGACTCGCTCGTCTCTCGCTAATCCTGCCCTTCATTCCCCTGCGGCCTCTGCGTTCTCTGCGGTGAATCTCCACGTAGCTGAGCGATTACAGGAACGGAAAGGGTGCACGCACTACCCGGATGCGGCAAGTAGCGGGGCGGAGAAGAGAGCGGTGTAGGTGGGTCCCTCGGAGGAAAGGACGCTGCGGATGAGGCGGATTTCAGTCGCGAGGAAGTGTCCTGCCTGAAAGCCCTTTTCTATTTCGAGGAGGGATCCCAGTTTTTCGGTGTTCTTCGGGGATTTGACGCGGCCGAGGGTGATGTGCGCGGAGAAGGCTCTTTCTTCCGGTTGAAAGCCGAGGCGGCGCATCTCCTCGCCGACAGACGTTTGGAGTGCCGCCAGTTCATTTGCTCCTTTTGACACTCCTATCCAGACGACCCGCGGTCTCCTCGGATTGGGGAAGACGCCCAGTCCCTCGATGGCAACATCAAAGGCGTGATGTGACGCCGCGACGCGCCCGAGAACGGTCTTAATATCCTCGACTTTCTCGACGGGTGTATCTCCGAGGAATTGAAGCGTGATGTGCGCGTTGTGCGGTTGCACCCAGCGGACATCCGCCCCGGAGCGTCTCAGTTTTCCCTGAGCCTCGGAGAACTTCTCTTTGACCTCACGTGGGATGTCCACAGCAATGAATGCTCGTATGGTTTCCATGTTTCCTCGCGTCTCGAGTATCTGCTTGCGTTGCCCGCAGCTTCTCGTCCGGCTGCGGGGACTCTCCCTTGTGTTTATGAATTCGCCGGGAGTTTGTCAAGCGGCAAGCTCCGGTGGGTGTGGCTGCGTATGACGGGGGGCATGGATGAATCCCCTCATCGAGAAGCCAGCCCGCTCGGCCAGGCAAGCGGCGCAATAGGACCCCTGAAATATGGCGACGCTCATTGTGCAGTGGTACTTGACTGGCGCGCTTGCTGGTTGTACATTGGGGATCGAAACTGTTCGGTCTTATTGCGGCCCCTGGGGTCGTTCCCGCTACCGTTCCCGGAGGGAATGAATCGCATTGCAATTGATACCTCAGATTCCAAGGCCTCGTTCGAGTTGCTGCTCGGTGACCTTTTCGAGATAGACGTTTGCATCCCGCGACCCGGACGGAGCTGAGTATAAGAGAATCATGAAAGCTTGACCCAATTTTCACGACGATAGCGGAGGAGCTTTGTGAGAAAATACCCATTCGACACAGTGCGGTTGATGGAGGTTTGCCGCGAAAACGACGTTCAAATGGTGGGGGCCTTTGGGTCGGTCGCCCGCGGAGAGGAAACGGAAACGAGCGATATTGACCTCCTCGTCAGATTCGCCAAGAGAAAAAGCCTGTTGGACGTGGTTCGGATCGAGCGAGAATTGACGACGGCGCTGGGAAGGAAAGCCCATTTGCTCACCGAAGCCGCAATCAGCCCCTATCTGCGGGATCGCATCCTATCTGAACTCCAGGTGATTTATGAGGCGGGATGAAACTGTCTATCTTCGCCATATTCTCGATGCCATCGCACGCGTCGAGGAATACCTTGAGGGGCTGGACGAAGGGGCCTTTCAGCGACGTAACCTCGTTCAGGATGGCGTCATACGCCAGTTGGAAATCATCGGGGAAGCGGTCAAGCGGCTATCCGCCGATCTGCGTAATAAGTGCCCCGATATTCCGTGGCAAGACATCGCGGGTATGCGCGACAAGCTGATCCATGATTACCTGGGTGTGGATCTTGAGAAGGTCTCGATTACAGCAACAGAGGACATTCCTTCCTTCAAACTCAAAATCCAAAAGCTCCTGGATGACACCCGCGATCTGTGACACCTTCTTGGCGCCCACCACGCACGGGAGCACGTCCACCGCGAGACAGAACAGCTTGGCTGCGGCCACAAACGGCACTCGACGGCTTTCTGGCAAGCGGGAAATGGAACCGGAGTCCGCTATGAGGATGCAGACAGGCAGTGACGTATGAAACGACGAGAGTTTCTTAAAGTGATGGCGGGCGGGGCGGCGGTGGCGGCTGGCTCGCGATATCTGAGGAGCGCGACAGCAGAAGGTTCGCGGCGGCCGCCGAACATTTTGTTCATCTTCCCCGACCAGATGCGGCGGC
The DNA here is from genome assembly GCA_030691545.1 of bacterium. Lineage (GTDB taxonomy): Bacteria > Auribacterota > JABMQX01 > JABMQX01 > JABMQX01 > JAUYEE01. Next base: position 15,014 of record JAUYEE010000315.1, read on the forward strand.
ACGCGATGGGGTGCTCGGGGAACGAGCAGGTGAGGACGCCGAACCTCGACAAGCTCGCCTCAGAAGGGGTCTATTTCTCGAACTGCATTGCGAACTGCCCGGTGTGCACGCCCGACCGCGCGATTCTTTTAACGGGGAAATACCCTCTCTCGAACCGGACAATCGCCAACGATCTCGCCATGCCCGATGACCAGACGACCATCGCCGAAGTCCTCCGAGACGCGGGCTACCGGACGGGGTACATCGGCAAATGGCATCTCGACGGGATTCCTCGGTCGAAGTTCACGCCGCGCGGCCCGAGGCGGCAGGGATTCGACAGTTACTGGGCGGCGTACAACTGCCATCATGCCTATCTCGACGCGAAGTATTACCTCGACACGCCGGAACTCGTCCGCGTCCCGGGATACGAGCCGGACATCCAGACGGACTTAGCGATAGACTTTGTGAAAAAGCATCGCGAGGAGCCGTTCTTCCTGTTTCTGTCATGGGGTCCTCCTCATTCGCCGTACCGCGCGGTGCCGCAGAAGTACCTCGACATGTACGACCCATCGAGCATTCAACTTCGCCCGAACTGCGTCAACGCGAACCGAGCCGAGATTGCCGGCTACTACGCGCAGATCACCGCTCTCGACGAGAACGTCGGGCGGCTGATGCACGCCCTCGACGATTTGCAGCTTGCCAACAATACGATCGTCGTCTTTGCCTCCGACCATGGAGACATGCTGTGGTCGCAGGGGCAAGTCAACAAGCAGCAGCCGTGGGAGGAAAGCATCAATGTTCCGCTCATCGTGCGGTATCCAGGCGTCTTGAGGCCGCGGCAGACGGACCTCCTCATCGGACTCGCAGACCTGTCGCCGACGCTTCTGTCACTCGCGGGAGCGCGGATACCGGGCGGGATGGAGGGGCTGGACCTAAGCCCGGCGATTCGCGGCGATAGCGGCCCGCAGCATGACTCCGTGCCGATTATGGACATTCTGCCAACGGATCAAGCAGCGCAGTGGGGCGGAAAAGAGTGGCGAGGCGTGCGAACGCAGCGATATACGTATGCCCGATGGCGAGACGCTGGCTGGGTCTTGTATGACAACCTCGATGACCCGTTCCAGCAGAAAAACCTCATAGACGAGCCCGCATGCAAAAGGTTGCGAGACGAGCTGGAGGACAAGCTCCAGACCTGGCTGAAACGGCTGGATGACCAATTCCTCAGTGGCGAAGAGCATTTGAAGCAACTCGGCCTGCTCGAGGCGTGGAACGAGCGCCAGAGCCATTTCAAGAAGGGGGGTAACTGGTAGGGGGATGTTCCTGCGTTTGCGCTGCTACGAACCCATTTCTGCGGACACGGCGTCAGATAGAGCTCCTTTAAGGGGTCAATCGAAAAGCGTTGCTTTTCGAAAATCAATCGTTTCTGATTGAATCTCCCCGCGCACAAGAAAACGGGGATGGAACTCTCTTCCATCCCCGCAGCAGTTGGGGCTGCTTACTTCGTCAGAACGTACCCTTGTTGTTCGTTCCTATCTATAAGACCGCCGCGCCGGTGGTGCCGGTTCGACGGAGAAACGTATGGAAAGCCTTATGTGATCACCACAGCCTCGTCAGGACGATGCCGTTCACCGCGCCTTAGTTCTCCGGGGGCAAGATGTGCCCGAAAGCCGCCGCAAGGCTGCACGTCGGTTTCTCTCCCACTAAGCCGTAGTTGTACACTCCATCGGATGGGCACTCGGGGATTTTCTTGATGAACAGATTGACCTCCGCGACATCTATCAGGTCGCCCTGCTTCTTGTTGTTCATCAGAGCCCAGGTTTCGTTGGCGTAGTTGATTTGCCTGAGGTTGTTCATGCATACCGTCTTCCTGGACTCCTCCGCCGCCTTCATTCCCGACGGGACTGCGATGGCAACGAGCGTGCCGATGATGCCCACGACAATCATGATTTCGACGAGCGTGAATGCTTTCCTGCTTCGCATGGCCCAGTCTCCGTGCAGACCCCCAATGCGTTTGGCAGAGAGTGCAAGATGAATGCCAGGGCGAAAACGTGCCTGCCTAAGTCTCTAATTACCTCGCCGGTCGTGAATTAGAAAAAGCCGCATCCAATGCCCCAGCACGATTCTGCGCAAAATGACCGACCCACAGCGAAATTCTCCCCAGCGCCTCGGCGTTTTGAAAGAGAAAGGGCAAACAGCACGCTTCTCGCAAAGACGCAAAGACGCCGGCGAATCGGATAGGAAAGACTTCTGGCCCCTCTCTGTCCCTCTCGGGGTGTGACTGGCAGAAGAACGCGGAAAAAGCGCACAGGATGCCCGGAATGAATAGAACAATCCGGTAAATTCTGTAATCCTGTCCCCCAGTGCCCGGTGGGGGGACATTGCCCCCCGCTGTGGTCGCCGCCGAGTCAACGGGCCAACTGGACCAGGCAAACTGGCGCGAGGAGCCGGGCGCCGTGACCGCGACCGCCGACCCGCAAATCCACAGACTCCGTGTCGGTGCTGGTTCGGGCGAAAGCAAGTTTGTCCGAGCCTCCGCGCGCGCCCGCCAGGCCGATGACTGAAACGTCCCGGAGCCAGTGCGTGCCGACACCTGGCCATCGGCAAGTGCGACTTGACTTAACTCGTGCAGAGGCTACAATAGCTTGTGGAAGATAAAGGAAGTAAGGCGAAGATGCGAACATGGATGAGAGCAAAAAGGTACTTAATCTGAGCGAGACTGCGAAGTTGATGCGGGTGAGCGCGAAAACCTTGCGAGAACTGGCTCGCAGCAAGCGGGTCCCGTGCCAAAAGGTCGGCCGGGAGTGGCGCTTCCTTCTCCCGAGCCTCGAGCGGTGGCTCGCAGGTCAGATGGACACCTCCCGATTGGCGGAGTCTGCAGAAGCGTACGGGCAAGCATCGCTTTTCCAACCCGAGGCAACAACCGATGACAAGACGGCCGCGCCGGGGTTCGGAGACACCGCTTTCACAAAGAATCGGCGTGAGCCGCTTCATCGGTGGGTCCCGTGGATCGCCGGTTTCTCAGCAGCTTTCGTAGAAGAGGTCCTGAGCAAAGCGGTCTCCGGAGACCCAGCGGACGCGACGGTTCTCGACCCCTTCGCAGGCGTGGGCACAACGCTCGTGGAAGGCCTAAAGCACGGCTACAACGTCGTGGGATTCGAGATCAACCCGTACGCAGCCCTCGCGTGTGAGGTGAAACTTACCTGTGTCGGGTGCAGGCTTAAGCCGCTAACGGAGGCGATCAACAAGCTGGAGGACCTCCGCCGGAACCCGTGGCTGAAACAAGCACAGCCGAGGTCGAAACCGCCGGGCAACTTCAAGAGCAAGAGGCCTTTCTTCAGTCCCGCTGTTGAACGTGAAGTACTCCTCCTTCAGGACTTCATAAGTGAACAAACGCACAGCTTCGTAAAGAACGTCCTGAAGGTGGCCCTTGGCTCCGTTATGGTCAGTTTCTCCAACTACTCTTATGAACCGAGCCTCAGCACCCGTTCGGCCGCTGGCAAGAATGACATCGAGCACGCGGACGTAATCGGGGGCTTCTGCGACAAGCTCTGGGAGATAGCAGCCGACATCGGTTTTATCCAGCGGCACATGAAACGCTTTGAACACACGCCCACAGCAGCGATCCACCGCCGTTCCTACTTGGACAGCTCTTCTCTGCTGCCACCCTGCAGCGTTGATGCGCTCGTAACCTCACCTCCCTACCTGAACAACTACCACTACGTGCGAAACACCCGACCACAGCTTCACTGGCTTGACCTAATAAATGGAAATAGCGAGCTGAGGAAACTTGAGGAGGATAGCTTCGGTCGGTTCTGGCAAACGGTGCGGAGCGCTCCTCCGGTCGGGTTAGACCTCGACCTTCCTGAGCTCCAACAGGTGCTGGAATGTATCCGAAAACAGAACCCCGAGAAAGGCACTTACGGAGGTAGCGGGTGGGCAAACTACGCTGCCACGTACTTCAATGACTGCGACAGGTTCTTCAGGGTCACGCGGCGCGTGATGAAACCCGGGGCATGGGTTGTTGTCGTCATCGGCAACAACATCGTGCAGGGAGTTCACGTGGAGACAGATCGATTTCTTGCACAGATTGGTGAGCTTCACGGTTTCAGCGTTCAAGGCATGCACCGGGTGCGAAGGAAACGAACCGGGTCGAGCATCGTCAACTCGTCGGTCCGGGCAGGTTTTACCAGAAGACAGACGGAACTCCACGAAACTGCCGTCGAATTTAGAGCCCCCGAATAAGTATCCCCGCTTGGGATGGGGGAGTGGGACACATTCACTCCGACTGCGTAAAGGAATCCTGCAGCTTCCGGAGCACCTGTTCGAACGACTCCGCGGCCGCAAGCTCGGCAGCCCACGGCCGGCCAGGATGGAGGATATCCCAACGGGGTCTTTTCATCCCCCGCCTTCCTGCACCTGGATCATGGTTGCCGAAACCATCAATGGCGACGTTCCAGATCGGCTTGTAGTGGTCCACGAGGAACCGCTCTGCCAAAGTAATCCAGACTGGTACGACCACGAGGTAGCGGCATGTGAAGTGGTCCAGTCTCAAGTTCTCTGCCTGCTCGACGCTTTTGGCATGCTGCTTGAGCCTCTGGCAGAGCTCCCGGCCTGCTGATGTCGATCGCCCTCCTTTACGAGCCCCTGTGGGCACTGCCATCCCGACATAGATTGGCGACGAACAGTGCGCTTTCACCAACGGGGCATACCCCTCGAAGTCACCGTGATAGTAAATGGCGTACACCCCGGCGCCTTCGAAGGTTTCAGATGGGGGGAGCGGCGCTTCAGGCCCGCGCAGCAGCGCCTCAACGATGCTCCTTGCAAGGTTATCGTAGTCCAAGGGATCGTACGCCTGCATTGTCCATCTCCAGCTCGGCGAACTTCAGCGATTGGGCAGACTTGCCTCCATCACTTTGGAAATCCATTACAGGAAGAGTGTCCCATTGTGAGGGCCATGACCAAGAGCTCATGGGGCCTGAGCCGTACGGGCGCCGATGCACCGAACTCCTCAACAGGCCGAGATGTCCTCACCGGCGATAGAAGGCTCAAGTTCAATGTTTGCCGATCAGTCCTTGAGTTGTCAAGCACGAGTTTCTCGCCTCTCGGGAAGAACCAGTGGATCCATCCAACACGCGCTACGCGGCTAAAGGACGGCCCCCGGGAGAAATGGGGCCGCGCTCGCCTTGGCGTTTCGACGGCTTCCCTGACCGGCCTAAGGCGGAGAGCGACGGGCGGGGGCGGGGCCGCGGGAGAGGCGGGAGAGGTCCTGGCGCATTTCGCGGACCAGTTCCTCGATGGTCGTGACTTTTTCCAAAAGCACGGCGATGTTCTTCTCGTTGCGAGCGATCTCCTGCTGCCGGCAGTTGACCTCCCCCTCGATGGACCCGACGCGGGAGATGGTCATGGTGGAGACCACCGAGAAGTACGCCACGACGATGCTGATGATGGTCAGCATCGTCTTGATGAGCACATTCCTATTGTTTCCTGCCGCCATGGTTCACCTCGTTCCGGTAAGAGCAGCTTTTGCAGACAGGCGAGTTCTTGTACTCGACCCCCTGGTAAAGCTGACACTGGACGCCGGTAATGTCCTTCTTGAGGAGAGGACAAGGCCGCCGATTCTTCGCCGCCGTATCTGAAGATTTGCTCATCGCATCTACCATCCCACGCTGTATCGGATTTCGCAGTTGCCGTACTGGGCCGCAACGCCGATTTCTTTCGCCGAGACGCGAGCATATCTCATGCCGGAAATCGGGACATCCACTTTGAAAGAGTCGTACGTTCCCGGAGCCGAAAGAGCCTCGAACGTGTAGGTCTTGGCGGAAAGCGAGACCTCATTGTCCGTCTCGCAGTAGAAGCTCGTTCCGTCAACACTCAGCTCCACCTTGAGGACAACGGAATTCCCGGTCTCTCCTGTTCCCATTGTGTACTTCACTAAGAGCGAGAGGACGCCGTAGTCCTCGACGTCAATGACCGTCCCCGGGACAAATGAGGACGTGAGTTGCGCGTTCTCACGGATTGTGCCGTTCCTCGTTTCTGCTCCTGCAATTCGCGTTTTCACTGCATCTTTCATTATCTTTCTCCTTATCCATCCTGTTAATCCTGTTATCCTGTCAAAGAACTCCCCACTCCCGCCTATCAGAGGTCAGCATCCGAAACGTTGTACGGCGTGCCGATGAGGTTCGTGATGTCCGTGTCAATGGCGCCCGAATCGAGATTGAAACAGCATTGGTAGATTTTCGCCGATAGGGCGCCCGTCGCGTGGACGCACTCGGCAGCCGAGCCGCTCTTCCGGACGATGCTCGAGCGAATGACCGTTCCCGTCAGACCGGAGGAAAGCGTGATGCCGTAGTTGCTTCCACCGGCGACGATCTCGCACTTCTGTATGAGGACACTGTCGGCCCCGCTCGAGAGGTAGATGCCGACGCCGTTGCTCGCGACCTTGCAGTTCTGCACAAGAGCATTGCTCCCGCCGCTGCCGATGTTGACTCCGTCGAAAGCGACGCTGTCCTCGACCTCGCAGTCAATGATTTTCGCCCCGCTCCCGTTGCAGTAAATGCCGACGGAGGTTGAGCCGATGCCGTTGTGGTCAATCAAGCACCGCCGGAGAACCACGGCGGACGTGATTTTCACGACCCC
>JAUYEE010000325.1 GCA_030691545.1 bacterium
GATGGAGTTCATCCGGATGACCGTGAACGTGTCGAGGAATCGGTCAGAAAGCGGCGCCGTCAGCATCACGAGGACGTGTATCGGGTGGTTCGACCCGACGGCACGGTGCGGACGGTGAGGGACCGCGTTTTTCCCATCCGCGACGAGCACGGTCGGGTGTACCGCCTCGCGGGAATCGTCGAGGACATCACCGAGCAGAGAGGGGCCGAGGAACGACTCCACTTACTTCTGTCCGCCATCGAGCAGAGTACGGAAGGTATCGCTGTCTTGGACCTCGACGGAAACCTCGTTTTCGTCAACAACGCCTTCGCCGGGATGCACGGTTACTCGCCAAAGGAACTCGTCGGCAGGCACCGCTCCATCTTCCACGCCCCGGAACAGATGGCGGCCTGTGAAGCAGCAGCCCGGAAGGTTCGGGAGGGAGCTGGGTTCACCGGCGAGGTCTGGCGGCTCAGACGCGACGGCACAGTATTCCTCGGGTTTATGCAGAGTTCCCTCATTCGCATCGAAGACGGCAAACCGATCGCTGTGGTAGCGACACTCCGCGATATTACGCACGCAAAGCGCGCGGAAGAAGAGTTCCGCGCGGCGAAAGAGTCGCTGGACGAACTGGTTTCCCGCAGTCCGGCGATCATCTATCGAAGCAAAACCTCCGGGAGGTTCGGCGCCTTATTTATCAGTGAGAATGTTTCTTCTGTGCTGGGGTATGACCCGGAGGAGTTTACGGGGCAGCCGGATTTCTGGGCTGACCACGTTCACCCCGAAGATCGAGCCCGCGTTTTGAGGGAACTTCAGCATGTCTTCGAGGCCGGTTATCACGTGCACGAGTACCGCTTCCGGCACAAGGGCGGGCGTTACCGCTGGCTACACGATGAACTGCGCTTGATCCGCGACGCCGCTGGCAACCCCATGCACATCATTGGCTACTGCCTGGATATCACCGACCGGAAGGAGGCCGACGAGGCTCTTCGGGCGAGCGAAGAGAAATACCGGACACTTGTGGATCAGTCCATCGAGGGGATTGTCATCGCCCAGGGATTGCCCCCCCGGTTGGTTTTTGCGAATCAGGGCCTGGGAAGGATGACGGGTTACAGCGTAGAGGAACTGACGTCCCTGTCCCGCGAGGAAATCGAAGGGCTTGTGCACCCGGAGGACCGCGAGATGTTCTTCGGGCGGTTCGCCAAACGGCTGGCCGGGGAGACTGTGCCGGCACATTACGAGGTGCGGGTCGTCCGAAAAGACGGGGCTTCGCGATGGGTGGAGCTTTCCTCGACCCGCATTGAGTATCGGGGGCAACCCGCTGTCCAGGCAATGTTCATAGACATCACCAACCGGAAACAAGCGGAAGACGCCCTGCGGAAATCCGAGGAACAGTATCGGAGTACGATTGATGGCCTCGACGACATCATCCATGTGGTGGACAGTAACCTGCGAATGATTTTGGCTAACGCCGCCGCCGAGCGGTGGGCGAAGCGGGTTTGCCCTGGGAGGGACCCAGTCGGGCGCACTTTGTTCGAGGTCTTTCCGTTTCTGCCTGAGAATGTCCGCCAGGAATACGAGCGCGTCTTCGAGGAGGGGCGTACTCTCATTACGGAAGAAGTTACGCCTGTCGGCGGAAAGCAATACGTTACCGAAACGCGAAAGATACCCGTTTTCGGCGAGGGGAAGGTCACGCGTGTCATCACGGTCGTTCATGACATCACCGAACGAAAGAAGATGGAGGAGGCGCTTCGGGAGAGCGAGGAACGCTACCGAAGCCTGTTCGAGTCCATCGGCGACGGAATCATCGTGTCGAGACCAGACGGTCAGATTCTCACGGCGAATCCGGCGGCGGCCCGAATGGCTGGGTGCTCGAGTGCCGAAGAGCTCAAACGGATGAAGACCACAGATTTCTACGGACAATCCGGGCAGAGGGAATGGCTTTTCGCGCAGCTCAGGGAACGCGGGTCCCTCAACAATGTTGAGCTGACAGCTAAGAGACTGGATGGCTCGGAAGCGGTGTTTTTCGCGACGTTCACGGCTCACTACGACAAAGAGGGAAATATCGAACAGGTGGACGGCATCTTCCGGGACATGACGGAGAAGAGGAAAATGGAGGAGGAGCTTCTCAACGCCCGGCGTGTTGAATCCCTGGGGGTCCTGGCGGCGGGGATCGCCCACGACTTCAACAACATCCTGACCGCCGCGACAGCCAACCTCTTTCTTTCGAGGGCACACGCCGCGGGCGACAGGGAGTTGCTGGAGCATCTTATTGGAGCGGAGAAAGCGATCGTCCAGGCGAAACGCTTGACACACCAACTGCTCACCTTCTCGAAAGGGGGAGCGCCCATGGTTGAGACCGCTTCCCTAACGGAAATCCTCACGGAAGCGGTTGATTTCGCTCTCAGCGGCTCAGCGGTGCGATGCGAGTTCTCAGTGTCGGAGTTGCTGTGGCCCGTCAAGGTGGACGTCGCCCAGGTCAGCCAGGCCATCAATAACCTGGTTCTCAACGCGGTCCAGGCCATGCCAGAAGGCGGCGCCATCCGAATCTGCGCCGAAAACGTCGCCCCGGAGGACAGACGCCCCGCTCCCCTCGGGAAAGGCAGATACGTCAAGGTCTCCATTCAGGACACTGGAATCGGCATCCCGAGGGAGCACTTCGGCAGAATCTTCGATCCCTACTTCACTACCAAACCGGGAGGCAGCGGGCTTGGCCTCGCCACCGCCTACACTGTCATCCGAAGACACTCCGGGCATATCTCGTTCGAGTCCGAGCCTGGCGTGGGGTCCACCTTTTACATTTACCTGCCCGCATCTGAGGAGCCTCTTCCCGAAAGAAGGGAACATCCGGAAATGCCCCCAACGGGCGCGGGAAGGATTCTTTTGATGGATGACGAGGAGCAAGTTCGCGAAGCAACATCCGAGGTTTTGAGGGAACTCGGGTATGATGTGGACGTAGTGAGTGAAGGGGGACAAGCCGTGGAAAAGTACGCGGCCGCCGGCAAATCCGGGCACTCCTACGACGCGGTCATTCTCGACCTCACCCCGCCTCGGCGGGGGGGAAAGGGAGGCAAAGAGGCCATTCTGCGGCTGCTCGAGATGGACCCGCACGTCAAGGCGCTCTGCGCCAGCGGCTATGCCAACGACCCCATCATGGCAGGCTATGAGTCCTACGGGTTCAAAGGGGTTATCACCAAGCCGTACCAGGGGGAAGAGCTTGCGAAGAAGCTCCATCAGATGATCGGGCGCTCGGGCCAGTGAGAGGTTGGGACCGCGTCCGTGGAAGTAGAAGCGGCTTCCAGCCGCTTATCTACGCGGCAAGATGCCGCGTCTACTAACGCAGGACGAGATGCCGGCGAGACGCCGGCGCTACAGCTCAGCCTTCTCGACGCCAGAGAGAAAGCGCCACGCCAACCAGAATTCCGCGGTCGCTCACACGAAGCTTCTGGAAACCCGTTGCTGCCAACAATGCCTTGATCGCCACAATTCCACCTACGATGATGTCAGCCCGTCCCCGCTCAAGTCCAACAACGTTTTTCCTTTTCTCCAGACCCATGCTTGCCAGGCGATGCAGCACCGACTCCACGTGCTCCCGTGTCAGGACGAAATTGTGAACTCTCGAACCGTCGTATTTCGCCATCCTTAGAAGGATCGCCGGAATTGTCGTAATCGTGCCCCCAAGTCCGATCAGCTCGTTCGCACCCGCAGGCAGTTCGCTGGCTGCATTTCGCAGAAGCCGGGTTGCATGTTCGATCGCGCGGGACAGCTCCTCTTCCCGGGGCGGGTCGTGGTGAAGAAACAACTCCGTGATTCCCACGCAGCCGATTTCGACGAAGGTCAGTAGGGGTTCCCGTCCGGCCCGCGGTGCGAAGACCAACTCCGTGCTCCCGCCGCCGATATCCGCGAGCAACGCGGTCTCCCCGGCCAGTTCCAGGCTTCTTAACACCCCTTCACACACGTACCTCGCTTCTTCCTGCCCGGTGATAACCTCGGTTTCCAGCGAGGTCAGCTCCCGGATACGGTCCTTCAGTTTTCCCGAATTACTGGCGTTACGAGCGGCGCTCGTGGCAATGACCCCGTACCTCGCGGCGTTCAGGCTTCTCGCTTTTGCCGCGATTTTCTCCACTGCCCTTGCAGTCCGCTCAATAGCCTGTTCGTCCAGCACGCCCGTCTGGCTTAGCCCCTCTCCCAGGCGCGTGATATTCCCCTCCCGGTGAAGGACACGCACTTGGCCGTGTTCGTTCACCTCGGCTACAAGGCCGCGCACGGAATTCGTTCCAACATCAATCGCGCACACTCGCACAGCCAACATGATTTTCCCTGAATCGAGGTAAGAGTCACTGGAAGAGCAGAACCCTGGCAAGCCCCCGACCCCTCCATGGGCCTGGGTATCTGTCAAAACGCTTCCGACCGCGAAGGCGCGAAGCCCTCAGAGTTGCCGTCGGAGTACAGGGGGCTTGGTGCCTTTGTGTCTTTGTGGTGACTGCAACCGACGTTCCGCCCGTGCCAGGTCTCAATGCGTCATCGTGTAAATGATGGCGTTGATGCCAAACCGGAAGGCGTCCTTCATCTCGACCTGGAGAGTATAGGGATGAGGGATTCGTTCCCAGCCGCAGCCGAGGTCATATTTGCTGTAAACCACCACGAGTTTGCCGTCAATCTCGATCCCCTCCAGGGACGGCTCGTTTTTGTCCGGCTCCAACGCCATGACCCGTGGCGAATAAGCGACGGAATCAAGTTTATAGTGAATCGTACAGAGCTCGCTGTTTGCGGGGAGAACCTGCAAGGCTCGGTCCGCGAACACCTTCGACATCTCCTTTCGGAACGACGCATCAAAAGCCGCCCTCCCACAGCAGCTATCTGCGAGCAAGAACCCTCCTCTTGTCAAGTATTCCCGAAGGTTGGAGCGCTCTGCCTCCGCGAGGGTGAAACTGCCGTGCCCGGACATGTATAAAAACGGACAAGAAAACAGGTCCGAGCGAAGCGGGTCCACATCGCGGACTTTGAAATTCACCCGGACCTTCGTCTCTTTCTCCACCTCGAACATCAGGTTCTGAAGTCCGTCCATATCCGAGTTCCAGTCGCCCCCGTGCTGGAGACGCCCCACGAAGAAGTCGCTATCTCCGACCCCCTCTCGTTTCTCATATTGAACTCGTTGGCTGAACATCAGGCCCGACCGGTAGTAGGCGAGAGCGTACGCGACCATATTCGTGCCGAGGTTCTGGGCGTCTCCCACATCCACCCGTTCGCCTTCCTCATGGGTGTGCCCGTCCCAGCCGCAGCTCAGGTCGTAGGGAGTGAAAATCACCGCCGCCCGGCAACCAATCTCGATGGCCTCTATCTTCGGCATGTCCGTATAGTACTCTTTGTCCTTGCGATACCGGACCTTTCCGATGCGATGGTAGATCGAATAGAGAGGATGATCGAGAGGGAGAAGCGAAAGGGGCCTGTCCGGAAAGACGGCGGCGACCTCCCGCCGAAAGGAATCGGCGAACGGCTTGGCCCCACAGCACGCATCTGCCCAGATTGTTCCGCCGAGGATCGTGTATTCCCGGAGCTTTCGCCGGTGATTCTCTGAAAAAGTAACCGCCTCGTGTCCGGTGAAATAGAGAATGGGGCTTTCCGAGGGGTCAAAGTCGAACTCACTGAGGGACAACTGCCTCGTGGTGTAGGGGAGTTCCAGCGTCCCGGAAGTCAGGTCCAGCAGGCGATTCATGTCGCCGGGGTCGGTGGTCCAGTCGTCCGCTCCAAGCCTAACCTTGATCACGAGAGTTGGCGGGGAAGGCGGACGCTTCTTTTCCGTCCTTCTCATCGGCGTAACAGGCAACGGGAGTGGCGGGAATCCTTCTCCTCCCTTGATCCTGTGGGGCGCTGCCGGAGGGGGCGGCCCGCAACTGGCGCCCTCCGCGGGCCCACGCAGCAGTGAAAAGGCCGCCGCCACAACTGCCATCCACTTGATTGTCCTCCGCGGAGTCATTTCTTTTCTCCTTTGCGACGCGTCGAGTGGGCCTGCCCGACAGACCGGAGCGGCTCAGTTGCCGGAAGGTTCCTTTACCGTCTCTAACAGTTTGTCAATCACGTCGTCCACGGTCACGCCGTCGGCGTCGGCGTTGAAATTCGTGAAGATGCGGTGTCGTAAAACGGGTTTGGCGATTCTTCGAATATCCTCGCAGGAAATGTTCACTTTTCCGTTCGACACGGCATTTCCTTTTACCCCGAGAATCAGGTATTGCGCGGCGCGAGGGCCGGCTCCCCACGTCACGTAGTCCTTCACGAACGGCAAGGCGAGCTCTGAGTTCGGCCTGGAGGCGCGGACGAGGTCCGTCGTGTACTCGACCACGTGGGGCGAGACCGGCATGTTTCTGACGACCTCCTGCACCTTCAGGACATCGCTCGCCCCCATCACTGGCTCAATCCGATAATCGAGCTTCCCGGTCGTCGTAGAGACGATGTCCATTTCCTCTTCTTTGCTCGGATAGCCGATGTGCAGGCTGAACATGAAACGGTCCTGCTGCGCTTCCGGAAGTGGATACGTCCCCTCCTGCTCGATCGGATTCTGGGTTGCTAAGACGAAGAAGGGCTTCTCGACGACGTAGGTTGTCCCGGCGACGGTGATCTGGTTTTCCTGCATGACCTCGAGGAGCGCGGATTGCGTCTTCGGCGGGGTGCGATTGATCTCGTCCGCCAAGACGATGTTGGCGAATACCGGCCCCCTGATGAATTTCATCTTCTTGGAGACGGAGAAGTCCTCGATGAATTCGGTCCCGATGATGTCCGAGGGCATGAGGTCAGGTGTGAACTGAATCCGACTGAAGGTGAGATCGAAGACCTGCGCGATGGTCTTGATGATGAGGGTCTTTGCCAGGCCCGGAACCCCGATGATCAGGCAGTGTCCCCTCGCGAGGACCGAGATGAGAATCTCCTCGATAATCTTTTCCTGGCCGACGATGATTTTCCGGATTTCACGAAGAATGTGCGCCTTCTTGTCCCTGAACTGCTCGACAACCTCAATATCTGTCTTTCCGTCAAGTTCAGCGATCATGGGGGCGCTCAGCTTACTGCCTTTTCAAAGGGGAACCGACAATCTTTTCGGCAGACGCGAAAGGAACCGCAGATGAACGCAGATAAACGCCGATTGAGAATCATCTGTGTCCATCTGCGTGTATCTGCGGTTAAACAAGTAGAAGCGGCTTCCAGCCGCTTAAATACGCGGCAAGATGCCGCGTCTACACTGAAACCAAATTTGAGCGGCGATTCAGCTTATCCGGGTTTCCCTCGCCACCTCCTCGACAGTCGTCACGCCGTCGAAGATTTTCAAGATGCCCTCTTCTCTCAGCATGCGCATGCCCTGCTCTCTCGATTTCTCTCGCAAAATGACGGTGGGGGCATTTTTCATGATGAGTTCGCGAATCGGGTCGGTGACTTGCATCAGCTCGAAGATGCCTGTCCGGCCAAGGTATCCTGTATCGTTGCACTCATGGCAGCCTTTTCCGTAATACAGCTCTTTGCCCTCCACGTCGTGAAGAGTCAACCCCAACTCGTTCAGGACGAATTCGGAGGGTTTGTACGCGGTCCTGCATCGTGGGCAGATCGTTCGGATCAGTCGTTGCGCCAGAATCGCCTCGAGCGTAGAGGTAATGAGGAAAGGCTCCAGCCCCATATCAATCAGTCGAGTAATGGCGCCAGGGGCATCGTTTGTGTGGAGGGTCGAGAGGACCAAGTGACCTGTCAAGGAGGCCTGAATGGACATCTGCGCCGTCTCAATGTCACGGACTTCCCCGACCATGATCTTGTCGGGGTCCTGCCGGAGGATATGCCGCAAGCACCTGCCGAACGTCAGGCCGATCTTCGGGTTGATCCCAACCTGAACCACTCCTTCCAGGTCGTATTCGACCGGGTCTTCCGTCGTAATCAGTTTATCGGTGATTCGGTTGATTCTTTTGAGGAAGGCGTACAGAGAGGTTGTTTTTCCGCACCCGGTCGGCCCGGTCACGATGATGATTCCGTTCGGTCTCTCGATCAACTCAGTCATCTCCCGGAGAGTGTCCGGGCGCATGCCCAACTGCTCAATCTCCAGCCCCACGGTCGTCCGGTCCAGGACGCGCAACACGACGCTCTCGCCGTAGGCGGTGGGGAGGCAGGAGACTCGCATGTCCACCTGGCGACCCATCACGCTGAGCTGAATTCGCCCGTCCTGAGGCAGCCTTCTCTCGGCGATGTTGAGGTTGGACAAGACTTTGATTCGGCAACTCAGCGCCAGAGCAAGGTGCTTGGGCGGAGGAATCATCTCGTACAGCACGCCGTCCACGCGGTACCGGACTTTGAACTCGTCCTCGAAGGGCTCGAAGTGAATGTCGCTGGCGCGGTCTTTGATCGCCTGGATCAAAATGAGGTTGAGGAGTTTCACAACGGGCGCCTCACTCGCCAGTTCTCGCAGCGTAACCACGTCGTTCTGGGCGGCTTCGTCCTCGAATCTCTCGAGCGGGATTTCGTCCTCGATCTCCTTGAGGAGGTCCTGCACCGACTCTCCGGCCCCGCCGTAGCATCTCTGAAGCGCCTCCTCGATCTCCTCCTTTGGGGCGACGACCCCCTTTACCGGCGTGTCGAGGATAAATCGGAGGTCATCCAGGATGGAGATGTTGAGCGGGTCCGAAAGAGCCACGGTTATGGAGCCGTCGTCCGCTTCCACCGGGATCACCCCGTAAGCCCGCGCGGTGGTCGGCCCAATTCGCTTGACAACTTCGGGGGGGATGTCCTTGTTTTTCAGGCTGATTGTCCCCATCCCGAGGTGTTCCGCGAGAATCTGGATGATGCTCTCTTCGGACACAAAGCCGAACTCGACCAGAATGTGCCCTAAGATATTGCCGGTTCGCTGGCGCTCCTCGAGGGCCTCATCCAGTTGCTCCTGGGTGATAAGTCCCTTTTCGACGAGCAGCGTACCGAGGAATTCTTGGTCGTAGGTACTGACCACGGAAAATCGCCTCCTATGCCGATTCCAGCTTCAGCTTCGCAATGATGGACTCCGGGTCCTGACACTTTGTGAGCAGGTCTCCGTAAGTAATGAGTCCTTTCTTATACAATTCCAGGAGAGAAGCATCCAGGGTCTTCATCCCGTACTTGGCGCCGGTCTGAATATCCGAGGTAATTCGGTAGGTCTTGGCCTCGCGGATGAGGTTCTGAATGGAGGGAGTCGTCACCATGATCTCAAAGGCGGCAATTCGCCCCTTCCCCGTGGCTCTCACCAAAAGCACCTGGGAGATCACCGCCAGAATCGAGGAGGCCAACTGCGTTCGAATTTGCTCCTGTTGGTTCGTGGGAAACGCGTCAATGATTCGGTCCACTGTCCTGGCGGAACCGGTCGTGTGGAGAGTGGCGAAGACCAGGTGACCGGTTTCTGCCGCGGTAATCGCCGCTTCCATTGTCTCCAGGTCTCTCATCTCTCCCACCAGGATCACGTCGGGGTCCTGGCGCAGTCCGCGCTTCAGCGCCTCTGCGAAGGACGGCACGTCAACCCCTAGTTCCCTCTGGGTCACAATGCTCTTCTTGTGCTGGTGGTAGTACTCGATAGGGTCTTCCACCGTGATGATGTGGCAGTCTCGCTCGGTGTTGATGATGTCCATCATCGTAGCCAGCGTTGTGGTCTTGCCGGACCCCGTGGGTCCCACCACCAGAATCAACCCTCGCGGACGAAACAGCAGGTCCTTCATTCCCGGAGGAAGCCCGAGCTGCTCAAAGGTCATCAGCTTCGAGGGAATCAGTCGAAGAGCCACCCCGAAGCACCCCTTTTCCCGAAAGACGCTCACGCGAAAGCGCCCCATATTGCCGAAGGCGAATCCAAAGTCGGTCCCTCCTTGCTCGCGCACCCTCTGGATATGCTCCTCTGAGGTAATACTTCTCATCAGGCGTTCGGAGTCTTCGGGGGTGAGGGGGTCGGTCTCCAGCGGTCGGAGCCGTCCGTCAATCCTCAAGCACGGCGGCTTGCCGACCGCGATATGCAAGTCCGAGGCGTTTTCATCCACCACTAATTGGAGAAGTTCGTCCATCTCAACCATGAATAGCCGTCTCCTTTCCCTTGATGGGAGAGCCCCCGTTCCCTCTGGCCTTAATCAACATCCTTTATAGTGGTCTCCATGACTTCCGCGAAGGTCGTCACTCCCGATAGCACCTTCAACATTCCGTCCTCTCTCAGCGTTTTCATTCCATATTGTCGGGCTACCTTGCGGATCTCGGTCGCTGGGACACACTTGTAGATCAGCTTCTGTACGTCATCGTTAACGGTCATCAACTCGAAAATGCCGATTCTCCCGCGGTATCCGGTGTTGCTACAGGACCGGCAGCCCGTGCCCTTTCGCAGGTTGGCGTTCTTCAACTCGTCCCGCGTCAGGCCCATCGCCTGGAGTTCATAGTCTGGCGGGTCGTAGGGCTGCGCGCACTCGGGGCAGATTTTCCTCACCAACCGCTGCGCCATGACCGACTGCAGCGCCGACGCGACGAGGAACGGCTTAACTCCGATATCAATCAGACGCGGAATCGCGCTGGGCGCGTCGTTGGTGTGCAGGGTGCTGAAAACGAGGTGACCGGTTAGTGCTGCGTTGATGGCGATTTCCGCTGTTTCCAGGTCACGGATCTCCCCGATCATGATTACGTTGGGAGCCTGGCGCAGAATGGATCGCAGCGATGCCGCGAACGTCAGCCCGATGTCCTCGTTCACGTGCACCTGGTTGATGCCGGAAAGCGTGTACTCAACTGGGTCCTCAACGGTGATGATCTTGCGGTCGGGCCGGTTAATGTAATTCAAACAGGCGTAAAGTGTGGTCGTCTTGCCGCTACCGGTGGGGCCGGTGATCAGGAGGACGCCGTGGGGAAGCTGGATAAGTTTTTCGTACGTTTTCTGGTCTTCGCTGCTGAAGCCCAGCTCGGACAACCCAAGAAGTAGCCCTTCCTTGTCCAGGATTCGCATGACGATGCTCTCGCCGTGGCTTCCCGGCAAGGCCGAAACGCGGAGATCAATCTCTCGCCCCAGAACCTTGATCAGGATTCGGCCGTCCTGGGGGAGGCGCTTCTCCGCGATGTCCATGCCCGCCATAATCTTCACGCGGGAAAGAACGGAGCTCTGGAGCCTTCGCGGGGGTCCTTCCACCTCGTGGCAGTATCCATCAATCCGGTATCGTATGCGGAACTTTCTTCCGAGAGGTTCCAGGTGAATGTCGCTCGCACGGTTGCGGAACGCCTCCATGATCAGAAGGCTCACCAGCTTAATCACGGGCGCCTCCTCGGCTTCCGCTTTCTCTTCCTGTTCCTCGGCGGTCATTGCCTTACCGGACTCGTCAATAAACTGGATGTCCCCCGATGAAATCTCTTCCAGCATCTTTGCGACGGCTTCCTCTTCGGCTCCGTAGTGCCGCTCGATGGATTTCTGGATGTCATCCGCGTCGGCAATGACCGGCTCGATGTGCATCTTCAACAACATCCGCAGGCTATCAATGGAGTGGAGGTTGAGTGGGTCCGAAATCGCCACGACGAGGGTGTCGTCCTTCTTTTCCAACGGCACGACCTTATACCTCCGGGCGACGCTGTGGGGAATCAACGAGAGGACGTCTTTCTCAACGTCCACGGTCGCCAGGTCTATCGAGCGAAGCCCAAAATGTTCCGCCAGGACCTGGGATATGCAGTTTCTATCGGCGAACCCAAGCTCCTTGACCGCTGTGGTGAGGGGGATTCTGCGCTGTTCGGCTGCCTCCTCCGCGGCCTTGGCCTGGTCTTCGGTGATGACTCCCGCCTGCGTCAGGATTTCCGCGAAGTAGCTACCATTCGAGCCAAGCATCGTGACCCTCTTCTGAAATCTTTGAAATGGAGGTTCTTTTCATCGGTTGACCCGCAACAAGCACAATAACTATCCTGCCCTATCCTCTCTGTCAATAGCTTTTTCCCCGTGTGAAACCCACTGCAGGCGCCATAAGGATACCACTACTCTTATATCACCTGTTCCGAACGTGGTCAAGGCAAATTCCCTTTGCCGAGGGGCGGCTTTGCGGCCGCCGGACAGCAACGACGGAGGGGTTTTTAAGCAACAATCGTGCCCGAACTCATCCTCCGGCAGCAACTCCTGCGGATTTTTCCACACTGCCGGGAATACCCTCTTCATTCCGTTCACTTGCCCCGGAGCCCAGCTTCAACTCATCTCCCTGCGGGTTTTCGTAGACGTTGTCGGCTTTGACCATGGCCAGGGTCAGGTTACCGAATGTCAACTTGGTCTTCACACAAACGGGCAACCTCCTGCCGTCCGTAGAAACCCAGATTCGCCCCTTCCCTTTCTGTAAGGCGCCGGCGTCGAAGGTGGCATCTGACTCCAGGAGAAACGCCTCGTACGCGCCCCCTCGGTAGATGGTTCGCTTCACGATCTCCTTTACCTCAAACGCCGCATCCCATATTCTCTCGTCCGCCATGACCTTCAAAGCGATTCTCTCCCCAACATTATACGGCAGGAGCCTCGCGAGATAGAAGATGGAAAGGGTATCCTGGCATCCCTCGGGGAGCTCATAATCCTTGGTGTAGCCGGTCCGATTGGACCGATAGTGCCCGAGATGGTTTTGCTGGTCCAGAATCGTCGCCTCGTCGTGCTTGTAATCGCCTTCCTCCTGCACCTTCGCGAACTTCCAGGGGACGAACTTCTCTACGTCTATGTACGACTCGATTCGGTCATTCACGCGGAAAATCTTTGAAAAAGCCGGGGAAGTCTTCGCGGTGAGCACCACATGGTACGTCATCCGCCCGCACACCTCCACAATGTCCTGGACAACCAAGGTCGCGGTCCCTGCGAAGATCAGCCCGTAGTACACTTCGTAAGTCAGGCGCTCCCCGATCCGAAATGGCGCCGACAGCCTTTCCGGCGAAAGAGGAGTCGCTGTTGGCTTTTCGTCCTTCTTCTGAGTGGAGACACACCCCGCCAGTGTAATCGCCAGCAGAGCGATGACTAACCGCTTGAAGCAGACCATGCCGGGCATTTTCCAAATACCTTCTTTCCGTGTCTTGAGTAGCGGTCTTTCCCCGCCCTGGAATACTTCCTTTGATTCCATGATACCACTCCGGGCGGCCGGCCGCCACACGTCTGATTCGCGATTTCGGATTGCGGAATGATGGCGGCTGGCGTTCGAATCCAAAATGGGCAATCGAAAATCCGCAATCGCCTCGACTCTGAAACCTCTTGCGGCGAGGCGCTCACCGGGTTACTCTTCTTTGCGTTCGC
>JAUYEE010000343.1 GCA_030691545.1 bacterium
GGACACGAGGGGCATTTCCCGCGGGTCGCGGTTGTGGACATCCGCAGGCCCAACTCCCGCGAGCAGAGAGTCCGCGCCAAACAGCTCAAAAAAGGAAGCGATGTGTTCCTGTTTCTTCATGCGAACCTCGAAGGGCAAGAAACCGTTCGCTTCCTTCTCGTCGAGCCCGAGGGCCAGGAGGTTGCCGCCCGCTTTCAGGAAGTCGGCGATGGCGGCCGCATTTCCAGCAAGCTTCTCCCCGCCACCGGATCCCACGACGAGAACCTGGTCCGCCAACAGCTTCCCGCCCTCGTAAGTACCCAGGGAGACGCCTGCGAGTTCCAGATGCTTCTTTCCGGCAGCATCGCCAACGTAAACGGCATTCCGGCTCGGAGCCGGCTTCCAGGCCGACACGTACTGGAGTATGTTCCGTGCGAGCGTCTCCGCCGCCGGATCGGTCTCGGTCCGCCCGGTCACGTCCATCTGGCAGAACAACACCATTCCTTTACCTTCGCGGTACTCCATGAGCGGGCTGTACTGAAGACTGTAGCCGCCGTCGAGGATCGGCAGCAAATCGCCGCGTGCGGGCTTCTCGATGAGAACAGAGGCGACGTTGCCGCGGTTGCCGCGGCGCCACAACCGCGTGACCAGAATGTCGCACCACTGGACGGTTGTGCCGTAACGGGGCCGCATTTCGTACGTGAGCCGCGACGGCAGGATCGTCGCCTCGCCACGCCAGTCGCGCAAGTGCTCGATAGCGATCCCCGCCAATAGCGGATGATCGGGCACACGTTTGAAGACCCACCGCAAGCCGTACTCCGCCACCCGGAAGCCGAAGCGCCTCTCCAGAACATCCGGTGTCTGCTCAAACATGATCACCCTTAGACCGTCGCGTACGCGGCTGATGTCGGGCGCCGGCTCCCCGACCGTGATCGCGGCCTTGCCCACGATGAGGATGTCGTATGCCGACAAATCGGCGTTCGCATCGACAGGCTGACATTCGACCCCCATCCCGTTCAATAGCTTCCCAGTCTCACCTTTGGAGTCGAACAGCGCGATCTTCGCGACCGCCTGAGGAGCCTGTGGGCGCGGCATGACGTTGATCGAGAAGGAGTCCGTCTGGTGCTCGCCATTGCTGAACGTGACGGTCGCGCTGAGCTCGTACTTGCCAGGCGCAAGCACGGCCGGGAGCTCGAAGCGCAGTGGGATGCGTTCCTGTTCGCCCGTCGCCACGGTGACCTCCTTCTTGCCGGCGACGGACTGAGGCAGCCCAAACGACCACTCGCATTCGCACGTCACGGTCTCCCGGGAGTTGTTGATGACGATAATCTGCTTCTCAACCGTCTCACCGGGATAGAAATTGTGATCTTTGCTGCTGAATCGAGCGGGCTTACCGCCGATATAAGTTAGCAGCGGTCGGTTGTTGCGGATGAGCGCCTGAGCGGCAGCCGTGGCAATCCAGTCGGAGCGCTCGAAGGCAAGGTCCATCCGTTCGTACCGCTGCTCCATGTAGTCCGGACTAAATCCCGGCCGCTGAAGGTTCTCCCAGTCCACCTGAAATTGCCTGCGGCTCCTGTCCACACCCTCGCGCAGCTTCCAGAAATGCTCGTGCTCCCACGGGGAGATGGCGGACACTCCCCAGGTGCGAAAGGCCCGCCAGTTGTCCGTCAGGTACATGGCAAACACGGGATACCGTTCGTCGAAGCGGGTCGAATCCACCGCGAAGGGATAATCCCAGCGATGCCACAGATTGCCCGCTCGGAACTGCCTGGCCTCCCAGCGCAGATTTGCCTTCTCCGGCTCGCTGATCTGAAACGCCTGGTCCCCGAAGAACTGCGCATTCCACTCAGCCAGGCAAAACTCCCACGGCACCATGGCGCTGCCGAATTCACGCTGCCCTTTATACCACCCACGATACATCGTCCAGTCCCACGTAAACGGCGCCCCATATTCACAGGTGAACACTGGCTTGACGCCATGCGTAGCCCAGTGCTCGAACCAGTCGGACATCTCCTGAATCGGGACGAAGTTCGGGTAGAAATTGGTCGCGTGCATCGAGCCGAGGTTGCCCGATGCGTGATGATAAACGATGCGGCTTGGGTCCAGGTGTTTCACGATTGCCTCGGCCCGAAGCGCCTGCTTCGCGTTCCGCAAAGCCCACGTGTCGCGAGCATCCTGGGTGCCGTCTATCATGTCCGGGTTCATGTCCTCGTTGTAGCCCGTGGCGTTGTGGCTCATGGAATACATCACGACGGACGGGTGGTTTTGGGCCATGCGCACGTAGAACTCCGCATGGCGGGCATAGCCGTTGTTCGCATCAGCGTCGGGAGGCTGCCAGTCGTAGTGGCTAAAATGCGGCTGGGAAAAGGATACGAGCATCCCCGTGTCATCCGCTGCCCTCAGGACCTCCTCAAAACCCAGATGCGAGCCAGGCTCGTAGCCGTAGTTGTGTGTATAGACGAAGTTGATTCCAAAACTCTTGAGGCGCTCCAGGCTCTCGCGGGCGGCCTCGTAGTTGGCCAGTGCCGCGCTGACCTCCGCATTGTCAAGCGGCACCGCGGAGAGAAAGATACGGCTGCCGTTGAGGAAGAAGTCCCGGCCTTCGATCCAGAACTCGCGGAACCCGAAGCGCACGGTCCAGCCGGTGTCCAGCACCGTGTCCCTGGCGTCCAGAAGCGAGACCTCAAGGTCGTATGTGTTTTGAGGCGTGTGGATGTCCCAGAGCTTCTCGGGCATCCATTCTTGTGTGGACGCGATGCGGCCCTCTTCGAGATCGCTCCTCTGGAATGCCTGACTGGAAAGTTCCTTGATGCTGCGGCCGTCCTTCATGATCCGCGCACGAAAGGCGTACTGCGCATTCGCCGCCAGACCCTCGAGTGCCGCGTCGAACGTGAACTCCTGCTTGCGAACCGACGTGTGCACCCTCACGTCGGCTATCCGCGGCCCGGCCGGCGTGCTTGCCAAGTAAACGTCGCCACACAGACTCCGCCTAGCTACCGAACCCGTAACTTCTCTGGCGGAAGCGGTGTCGGTGTAGGAGGGCATGACGCCCTTCAGCGGCATGGCCACGACAAGCATGCTGAGAACGTGCGTGCCGCCCGGGCGGCAAATGTCTGTCATGTCAAGCTCTCCGCCCGGGAAAACGATGGCCCCCACGTCCCTGCCATCCACGTACGCGGCCGCGTAGGAATTCAGATACTCGATGCAGACCGCAATGCGGCGGCCGGCCCAATGGGCGGGGATCGTAATCTCCCGCTGGTACCAGGCCGCAGTGATGCCGCCGAGCCTCTGATTCCTCCAACTCGGATGAGCGTAGGCCGTCTGGCTGTCTTTCTGCATGTAGTCGGTTATTCCCGGCCAGCACCCTGGAACCTTAAAATAGCCCCACCCATCGGTGGGCACTCGGTCAGCCTTCGTCTCGGCCGGCTGCCATCGCCACAGGCCGTTTACGCAGACGCGTTCACGCGTGGGAGTGGTTTCGCGATACGCCTTTCCAAAATCCCACACCGCTTTCACGCCTGCGGGCAGCGAAGCGTCGGATTGCGCCACAGATACCCTCTGCGTTGCACCTGAGATCAGAGAAACCACGACTGCGATCCAAAGCCGTTGACACATGCTCATGACCTTCTCCCTTCTGCTCTGCAATGTCGGTGACGAACTGCTGGGTTGCACGGCCCACCCTCAAGTGGCCGGGGTCATGGTCGCCAGCGAAGTTCAATGAGTGAAACTGCGTATCGGGGCAGAGCGAAATTCAGCTCCACCTCCCCATCGCAGACGTCGGCGAAACGCATGGGTTCCAGAAGTTCCAATTCGGCAGCTTCGCGCAATTCCACTAAGACGTCGGGGGTTAGGTTCTGTGGGCTTCCCAGCCGCAGCCACCGCGTGTAGGCGTTGCTATGGGAATCGTCAATTCGATAGTGGACGACGCGTGCGCGGGACCGGTTGCTGGCAGGGGCCTTGACGAGCAGCCGCACAGAAGCGGGTTCCACTGGAATCATATCGTCGTGGTAGTTCCAGAGGATTACCTGGACGGATTCGGGGGTCGCAGCGGCCAGACCGTCTACATCCGGTTCGTCCCGGACCCCCTTCTCGAGAATTTGAGCGATACCAAGAGCGCCGGTGCTTGCCACCGGGATTCTTTTGCCCTGAAGCATCCCGAGCAGCTTGAAGGCGTTCAAGACCGGCTTGTGAATCCCATTCGTCGAGAGAGTGCGGAACCCCTCAAAGTAATCCTTTCCCTCGAACATGAAGGCCCAGGTCAGCACGCCTCCCAAATTCACTCCTTCGCGGGCCGCCAGGTCCAACGTGTGCTTCATCAGTGCGACTTCGTACGCCGCGTATACGCTGCCGTTGCGGTAACCGTTCGCAGGATGGACTCGGCCGGAGAGGGCTGCTGCGCCCTCCGGATCGCATTCGCCAATGACGACGGGCGTGTCGCGGAATTCCGAAAATGATGCAATCGTCGAGAAGTCGTGCCGGGTATTGCCGAGATTGAGGCCAAGATTCATTTGAGGGTGGCCGTTGACGAATCTTGTGCTTCCTTTGCTGTGAAACCCGATATAGTCCAATCGTGTGCCTTGTTGCCCGGTGACTGCATTCCTGCCACGGAGACAGTGCTCGAGGAACTTCCGCAGGAATGAGTCTCGTGTGCCTGCGGTATGCGGTCCGCCGAGCACCGCGTTCGGCATCGCCTTGTGCAGAGCGTACTCACTGTAATCGAATAGCTTACAGTACTCCTCGAAGGACCCCTGCCAGTAGCTGATGTTGGGTTCATTCCACAATTCCCACATCCACGCTTTCTCGACTCCGGGGTATCTGTTCTTGCTGTGGCGTGCCCATTCCTCAATCAGCTCTGCCCACCTGTCGTAGTCCTTGGGGGGATAGTAAGGGCCAAACCCTCTCATTTTGAAGGGGTCTTTGCTTTTGTACGGCTCCGGTTTGACTGAAAGCGCCTTCGGCATGAACCCAATTTCGACGAGCGGGCGGCAGCCAGAACCGACCACAGCATCCATGACCTCATCCATTATCCGCCAATCATATAACGGCTTACCGGTGGGGTCCTCTGTGTAACAATTAGTTGACCCCCATTTCAGCGAAGGCGTGCCATCGCCGCTGACCAGAAGAAAGTGCTGACGGAGATATACCGGCTCGGGGTTGATGTTCGCCAGCGTTTTCATCAACTCCCGTGCACCGCGGGTCGTCGTATAGTTGCACTCATCGTATCCGTAGTACTGCCAGAGGTGCCGCAGTGGCTCACAAGGGGCGGTTGTGTCAACAGTGATGACAACTGGATCACGCGTCCGCGGAACGAGCGCGCCTTCCTGCTTGGCCCTTGTGCCATTCGGGTATTCCGTGTTCGACGCCTCAGTAGGCTCTCCGGCCAACATGCCAGACAGAGCGAGGAGAACTGCCATGGTTTTGCTTCTCATTGTCATAATCCTCAGTCTCGTAGTTGCCAAAGGCTGTGCCGATTTTGCGGGCACGCTTCGATGTCACTACCTCAAAGTTAGAAGGCTACCCTGTCCGGGGAACCCCGCCAACACGAAATACAACGCTCACTCCGTTTCCAAGATATTCACCCATTTGATTCCGAGTTTTCGAGCCGCGTATCCCAGCTCTTTGAGATAATCCCCATAAGCCATCATCCAGTGGGAATCGCGCGCTTCGTTGATGAGCTTCCTCCGGTCTCCTTTTATCTCGACATCTTGCTGAGTTCGGCATATGTCGTAGGACGGGTTCGTTCTGATGATTCCCTTGAATCCCACCCACCGGCCCGTGCCGTATTCAGGGTCAATGAATGTCACTCCCTGTCCTATGGCCATTTTTACTTTTGGGGCCGCGCCCCAGTCGGACTCATAATGTGTCACGATGTCGGTTGCCTCATAGTTCCGCCCGTCCATCCGGCGGGGGGCGCTACAGTGAGCACAGGTGACCACTCCTTTGTGTGGAAACGTGGAATTATGCAGAAACACCGGCTTGCCCGATATGTAGTGCAGCAGAATCCCGGAGGGTATCACCGCAAAGTCTGATTCGTAGAAAGCAAGCAAGCCCTCGTCGTTGAGCCAACTGAGAACAAGGCACGGGGTGGTCTCTGCTATCGGCAAGACCTTGGTCATGCAATCCTTGATTGTGAATGCCAGCGCATCATGTTCATGCATCCATTCTTTGACGACAGCGTATAGCAAAAAGGCATTCGCAACGTATTTCTTTTGAGTTGCGAGAGTCACGCCGGGCTGGGAAAGGTATTGTCCGGTCCATTTCTCCGCCCCTGCCAAAAGACTCTTGTCTGCTCTGGCGCCCTCCACGCGTCGTTTCAGGTCATCATAACTGGTCTCCACACTTTTGATTCCGTATTTCTCCCGGGCGACTGCGGGTGCTCGCTCGTCATATTTTCCCCAGGCGCCGCCAAGAGCGAGTATGCGCTTTCCTACGAAGTTCTTGATTCCGTAGAGTGCTCGAAGCCTCCACAAGACTTCATCATAGTCGTCAACCACAACGTCATCAACGAACGCACCTCCATGATTGTCGAGACTATTCCCTTCCAGTTCCTCATCGGTTCCCTTCTTGAGATAGCGGGTGCTGAGAGCCTCGTACCAATAATACACTGGCCCGGAACGATGCCTGACGAATATCACGGTGTCCTTGTCCTGTTTCACGGGGAAACAGGCTTTGAGCATGCTTCCAGAACCTGTCGCGGGATACAGGATTACCACATCGTAGTCGTTGGCATGCACTCGCTGTGCCTCTTCAACATCGGCCACCGTGATGAGAGGCAGTATTTGTAACGGATACTCAACTTTCGCAGACAATGCGTTAAGCTCTTCTGATATTCTTCTTGCCTCGTCTGCGGCAGCCTCGTGTGAGCTTATCTTTCCCCATGACCTCCACGAAGTTGATTCTCTTCTCTCGCGGATCGCATACATGAGAACCGGCTGAACTCTCAGGTCTTCCCCCGGGACAAGATAGGGCTTATCCGGATTCCATTCCGCTGATTTCCCGCCGGCACGCACTGGAGTAGCAGAGCCTAAAAGTGCCCCAGCAATGCCTGATGTTGTCAGCCCCACAAACTGCCTTCTACTAATGCGGTTGTGACACATGATTCCCTCCCTATTATGACGACGTCTGGACGCATTCTCGCCTTGTACGGACGACCTTCCCGCCATCAGCGATTCGTCGGCATCGGCTCACGATCCAGCGGACGGTAGTTGATCCCCGCCGCATCGAGCCGCTTGAGGTGCTCGGCCAAGCGCGGTCGAAAAGACTGGTAACTACGAACCTGCCGGGATGACCAGAGAACCTCGCTGAATGCAGCGGCTCGTGGATAAGTCATATACAGCCGGTGGCTCTGATTGGGGATAAACTCGCCCCACAGTTGCGCCTGTCCGCCGAGGACGTGCCTGGCTTGCTCAGAGTTGAGCTGGGCCGGGATCGGCTCATATTCATATACCCTCTCGACTTGTATGAGCCCGCCGATGGCCTTTGGCTCGGTCTCAGCCGGACCCTGGTAGTAGTCAAAATATGTATGAGAGGTCGGGGCCATGACCACGTCGTGTCCGGCCTGCGCGGCCGTGATGCCGCCGGTTTCTCCCCGCCAACTCATCACGACTGCCCCGGTCGCCAGGCCGCCCTGGAGAATCTCGTCCCAGCCGACCAACTGCCGGCCGTGATTGGCCAGGAACGTGTCCATCTGCCTGATGAACCAGCTATGAAGCTCGGCCTCGTCCTTAAGCCCCAACTGGCGGATCAATGCCTGCATCTCGGTGGATTCTCTCCAGTGGGCGATGTTCGCCTCGTCGCCTCCGATGTGAATGTACCGGCCTGGGAACAGGTCGAGCACTTCTGTCAGCACGTCCTGCATGAAAGCGACGGTCTGCGGACGCGGTGCGAGGACTCTCTCGTTGGCAAGCCAGCGTTTCTCGGGCGGCATGGCATTCAGCTTCTCAGGATAAAGGCCGACCTGCGGGTAAGATACAATCGCGGCGCCCGTGTGGGCGGGCATCTCGATCTCCGGCACGATGGTCACGTACCGCTCTGCGGCGTAACGGACCAAATCGCGGACTTCCTCCTGGGTGTAGAACCCGCCCGGACGTTGGGCATTGGCTCGCTCTGAGGCGCCGATCTGCTGGATCGCCGTGAAGTCCATCCACGCACCAGTCTGCACGAGTTGCGGGTACTTCTTGATCTCAATCCGCCAACCCTGGTCGTCGGTCAGGTGAATCTGGAGCCGGTTGAACTTGTACAGGGCCATCACGTCGAGGAACTGCTTGACGTCCTTCACGGGGATGAAGTGCCGCGCAGGGTCAATCAGCAGCCCGCGCCACCTGAATCGCGGATAGTCGGTGATTCGCACGCACGGCACAGCCCATTCGACTCCGGCGACCTTCTTCCCTGCGAAAACAGCAGGGGGCAACAACTGTCTCAACGTCTGGATGCCATAGAACAACCCGGCAGGCCCTCCGGCGCGGAGAACGATGGATTGGGTCGTCACCTC
>JAUYEE010000016.1 GCA_030691545.1 bacterium
GGTCGTTTGGACCGGGGCCATCTCCATCGGCCAGTATCAAATGGGGGTTCGGTTCATAGACACCAACGAGCGACGCTCGAACGCCCTCGCGGAGCTTCTGACGGAATATCAGTGGCAAAGTAGGTTCGCCCGGGCGATGGAGGAGCCCGATGACCCGCTATCGAGGTTCGACGATTGGGGCGACTTCGACGAGGCCTGACACCGGGGCGACTACAAGCTGCGGTACACGGCAATTGTTCCCTTGACCATCGCCTCGCAGGAAAAGCGGTCTCGGACATGTTTGCTGGCGTTGGAGGCGAGGGCGGACATCTTGCCAGGGTCGTTGACCAGTTGAAGAATCACCCGAGCGAGAGCCGCTGATTCCCCTGGCACAACGAGGAATCCCGTCCGACCGTCTACGACCGCCTCGGAAAGCCCGCCAACGTTGGACGCGATGACCGGCTTTGCCGCGGCCATCGCTTCCAGAGCAGCCGTCCCAAGCCCTTCTTGAAGCGAGGGCATCACGAAGACGTCCATTAACGAGAGCAGTTCCGGGATCTCCTCTCGTTGCCCTGCGAAAACAACTCTGTCCCTCAATCCTTTCTTCCGGACTGAGATCTCGATGCGAGGTTTCTCCGGCCCGTCGCCGACGATGAGGCAGACCGGATTTGGAGGAGCAGGCGGGGACGCCTGCGCTACGATTTGCTGAAAAGCCTCCACGAGAACAGAGTGTCCCTTGCAGGGGACAAGGCTGCCGACGCTTCCTATGACGAACGAACCCTCGGGAATTCTAAGTTCCGCCGCCAGCCGGTGCGCCTTCTCCCTGTCAGGGCAGGCAAACCTCTCGACTTCAATTCCTGAATGGACAACAGTGATGTCCGGTTCCGGGACACCGAGGTCGAGGAGAGTCTGTTTGACGGCTTGAGAAATCGCAATGTAATGGATGCCGCGGCCAACGTACTTGCGCCTCGTGAGAAAGTTATTTCGATGGGGGAAAGCCACCCTTCTCGAGACGACCATTCTCACATTGCCTTTGAGCATCCGTGAGGCGATAAGTCCGATGGAATGAGCAGGGGAAGTGTGCATGTGGATCGTGCGAACACCATGCTCGCGGGCGACTCGCACAACTCTCATCGCGGCGAACAACCTCAACGGGCGCCTCAATCGTACCTCTGTCACGGGGAGGCTTTCCGCGATAGCCCTTCGGGCCAGGGCTGAGCCACTCGGGCACACGAGGATAGACGGGATTCCTTTGCGGAGCAGCCCTCGATGAAGGTGGAGGACCTGCTGCTGTCCGCCGCCCCAGGTTCTCCCTGTGTCAATGTGCAGGACAGGGTAGAAAGGTCTCTCGGAATCAGACATCTCCGACCTCTTAGGACATTACCGGCAGGACTACGTCTGGTGCAAAAGGCTCACTGAAGGGCAATCCTAATGGGTGAATCCCCTGCCTTCAACCACTTTTTCTGGCGCGAGATTTGTAGCGCAGGCGTCCCCGCCTGCATCTTCATCCGGGTGGAACGCACGCGAGAAAGCTCTCAAACGAGCCCCTGGTCGAGCATGGCGTCCGCGACTTTGAGAAACCCGCCGACGTTGGCGCCGACGACCAGGTTACCAGGCGCCCCATATTCCTCGGCAGCCTCGCTTGCTGTGGTGTAGATATGGTGCATAATGCCTTTCAGCTTCTCGTCGGCTTCCTCGAATGTCCAGGCAACCCTCTGGCTGTTCTGGGCCATCTCCAACCCGGACACGGCCACACCGCCAGCATTTGCCGCTTTCGCGGGACCGAAGAGAACGCCGTTCTCGAGGAAAACCTCGATGGCTTCGGGAGTGGAGGGCATGTTGGCGCCCTCCGCAACGGCGATCACTCCATTTTTCACGAGTAACTCGGCCTCTTCCCTGCCGATCTCGTTCTCTGTCGCGTTCGGCAGGGCAATGTCAACTTTGAGCGACCAGATGCCTTTCCAACCTTCATGGTAGGTGGCGTGCGGATGTTCCTCCACGTATTCTTTGATTCTGCCACGCTCAATTTCCTTGATGCGTCTGACCGTGTCGAGTCGGATTCCCTCCGGGTCGTGAACGTAACCGTTGGAATCACTCATCCCGACGACTTTGGCGCCGAGCTGCTGGCATTTCTCGACAGTGTAGATCGAAGCGTTTCCAGAGCCGGAGCTGACGGCGGTTTTTCCCTCGATAGTCTCGCCCTTCGACTTCAGCATCTCCTCGAGGAAGTAGATCACGCCGTAGCCTGTTGCTTCCGTCCGCACTAAGCTGCCGCCCCAGTTCAACCCTTTGCCGGTGAGGACCCCCTCGAAGACATTCTTGATGCGCTTGTATTGCCCGAACAGGAAACCGATCTCCCGGCCGCCAACGCCTATATCGCCAGCAGGAACGTCCGTGTCGGCGCCGATATGACGCACCAGCTCCGTCATAAAGCTCTGGCAGAACCGCATCACTTCGTCATCAGACTTGCCTTTCGGGTCGAAATCGGATCCCCCTTTTCCACCGCCCATGGCTAACCCGGTCAGAGCATTCTTGAGGATTTGCTCAAAACCGAGGAACTTGATGATGCCCAGATTCACGGTTGGATGAAAGCGCAGCCCGCCCTTGTACGGCCCGATGGCGCTGCTGAACTCCACACGAAACCCGCGGTTGATCTGCACTTCTCCGGTATCATCCTGCCAGGGGACACGGAATATGATTTGCCTCTCCGGCTCGACAATTCGCTCGACGATTTTCGCCTTGACGTACTTGGGGTGTCTCTCCAGAACCGGCTCGATGGATGTCAAAACCTCGTGAACAGCCTGATGGAACTCAGCCTCGCCCGGGTTCTTCTCTACAAGGCGGTCCATGATTTCTGATGTGATTACCATGCTCCCTCCGCTAAGGTCGTTGCGATAGCTTTCCCTGTTTTTTCTGGCGCACGAACAGACTGTGATGACATGGCTACTGGGATACGTCTCTTCTCACCCGGAACGGCCCCTTTTGAGAACGTGCCCTTGGGACAGGCGCGGGAGCACTGCTCACGTGCGGGAAGGACAGCAATCCATTGCCGTATCGCTGCGCAGTAAATTTGCCCTTTCTTTCCAAGACTCCCGCATAGTATATAGTGAAATCCGTCTTGTCAAGAGGAAATTACAGCGGGGGGGTGCTCTTCTGAATTATCGGCAATATTGCCTAATTTTCCTTGCATTGGGCTGCCCCTCGTGATAAACTCCCCAGAGCATTGCGTTTTGAGGAGCCGCCCCATGGAAGAAAAAACCTGGAAGAGCGTTGTCGCCATTCTTCGGGCCCTTCAGGGCCGACAAAAACCGGTCGGCGCCACGAGAATCAGCAAGGAAATCCGCACCTATGGAGTCCACCTGAGCCAGAGAACCGTTCGGTACTACCTGGCGTGGGCGGACCGGCAGGGATTGACAAAGAAACAGGGGAGACGCGGTCGCGTCATTACTCCCGCAGGAATACGCGAAGTCCGCGATTCCTTTGTGTACGAGAAAGTTGGGCTGGTTGAATCCAGGATTGACGAGCTTTCTTACCGAATGAGTTTCTCCCTCAATCGCCTGGCTGGAACCATCATCTTGAACATCTCGACCGTCGGAGCCGGAGACCTCGGGCGGGCTGTGAAGCAGATCGTGCCAATATTTCAGGCAGGGTTGGGGATGGGGCGGATGCTCATCGTGCGCGAACCAGGGTCTCAACTGGGCGACCTCTTCGTCCCCAAAGACAAAGTGGCCATCGGCACCGTGTGCAGCGTCACCGTCAACGGCGTTTTGCTCAGGGAAGGCATCCCCGTGGCCTCCCGCTTCGGCGGATTGCTGGAGATGAAGGATCGAAAACCCGTTCGTTTCACTCAACTGATCAACTATGACGGGACGACCCTCGACCCTCTCGAGATATTCATCAAGGGCAAGATGACAACCGTGGCAAAAGTGGCGAAAACAGGGTCCGGCATTATCGGTGCCAGCTTCCGGGAAATTCCGTCCGCGGCCACGGCTCGGGCAGAGAAACTGAGGAAGAAGTTAGAGGAGATTGGCCTCGGGGCCATCTTGGTTATCGGCAAGCCCGGGCAACCGCTCCTTGATATTCCCGTTGGGGAAGGGCGAACCGGCATGATTGTTCTTCCCGGTCTGAATCCTGTCGCGGCCTGCGAGGAAGCTGGTATCGAGACCAGCAACCTGGCCATGGGAACGTTGTTCGACTTCGGCGAATTGGTTCGGTACGAAAAGCTGGGGCAGGCCTGACACTGACATTGAGGTGAAGCGGGGCGAGGGGAAACCGTCCCGCGGTGGCGGGAAAGAGGAATCCGACCTCTCTGCGATCTTTGTGACCTCTCCCCTGCAATATTCCCTCTTGCACTTCGCGCGGTCGCCTGGATAGAATTGCACCCAGACGTTCGCCGAAAGGGGGAACGGAAATGAAGCGCGTGAAGGTCAAGGCAACCTCGGTCGCGTTTTCCGACCTGGAGTACCGCACTCCGTTGAAATTCGGGACCGGCGTCGTGGATACGGTGACCGATGCTGTCATCATGGTTGAGGTCGAGACACCGCAGGGACATCGCGCCACGGGAAAAGGCGAAATTCTCTTGGGCGACCTTTGGGCGTTTCGGAGCACGCACCTGGACCACCTGGCGCGGGACGCGGCCATGCGCGTATTGACGTTCCGCGCGTCCCGCTGGCTCGAACAAACTGGCGAAGAGGACCATCCTCTCGGCATCGGTATGATGCTCAAGGAGGCGGGCATACGGATTGCCGCGGACATCACCCGCGAGTTCTATCTGGGCGAACCCATCCCACCCTTAGCAGCGCTCGTCTGCGTCTCGCCTCTCGACGCAGCCGTCCACGACGCCTTTGGCAAGGCCTACGGAATTGACACCTACGATGGCTACGCGCCGGAGATGTGCTGCGACCTGTCTCGCTGGCTGGGGGAGGATTTCCGCGGGCGGTATTTGAATGACTTCATCTCTCCGGAATACCGCACTCCGATCCCCATCTGGCATCTGGTCGGAGGGCTTGACAAACTGCGCCGGGGGGAGAAGAGAGATGACGACCCGGATGATGAGCTGCCAGTGTCCCTTGACGAGTGGATCGCCCGCGATGGAGTCTTCTGCTTCAAGGTGAAGCTGAGGGGAAACGACCTGGATTGGGACCTCGACCGAACAAAGGAAGTCTTCCAAGTCGCAAAGAAAAGCCTCCTGAAGAAGGGGATTGATGCTCTGTACTTGTCAGTTGACATGAACGAGCAGTGCGAGTCGCCTGAGTATTGCGTGGAATTCCTCGAGAAGCTGCGAGGCGACCCCAACGCAGGCAGGGACGCGTTCGATGCGCTGCTGTTCTTGGAGCAGCCTGTGGAACGCAACCTTCGCAACCGGGCCTTCGACATGCAGCCGGTGGCGCGGATCAAGCCCGTCCTCGCCGACGAGGGGATTGTCAACCTTGAGGATGTGGATGTGGCGTTCGAGTTGGGATGGAGCGGAGTGGCCCTGAAAACCTGCAAGGGACACTCTTGTGCCCTTCTCACCGCCGCAAAGACCGCTGCCGCGGGGAAAATCTACACCGTGCAGGATTTGACCAACCCCGGCCTCGCCCTGATCCATTCGGTTGGGATGGCTGCGAGGCTGTCCCCTCTGAAAGGCGTTGAGGCGAACGCCCGGCAGTTCATCCCGCAGGCGAATGACACTATCGAGGACCCGGCATTTCAGGCTGGCTTGGTGAACATCCGCGACGGCTTTGCCCGCTGGCCAAAACAAGGCGCCGTGGGACTGGGCTACTGAAGCAGAAACAAACCGCAGATGGACGCGGATTGACGCGGGTTGTCCCTCATCCGTATGCGTCTGCGGCGTCATCAGTATTGGCCATATTTGCGGACGAGGGCGATGGTGCGTTTGTATTGCTCGAAGCTGACGTTTTTGGGAATGGAATGGTCGGAGTGGTAGATGTACCCGCCCCCGGGCATCGCAGCTTCAAATTTGCGGCGAATCTCCTCCTCGATGACGGCGGGGTGGGGGTCCGCCATCGCTCTCACGTCAATTCCTCCCATGAAGGCGAGGCGCTCGCCGTACTGTTTTTTTAGTTCGATGAGGTCCATTCCCGCCTTGACCTCCAAGGGCTGGAGGCAGTCGAAACCCGCTTCGATGAGGTGGGGAATCAGTCCCTTCACGCAGCCGCAACTGTGCAGGATGACCGGCAGGTTGTGCGCGTGGCAGAAGTCCGTGAGCATTTTGTGGCTGTCGAAGAGGACGTCGCGGTACGTCTCCGGCGAGAAGAGGGAGGAGTTGCGGTAGCCCATGTCGTCGAAAAGAAAGGCGCCGTCGAAGGTGAAGCCGTTGGACATCATCATCTCCGCCATCTGCATGGCGAGTCGAGCGTGGGTCGAGAACATGTCTCGCGCCCAGTCCGGCTCGGTAATCATGAGGACGAGGAGCTCCTCGCTCTTGACGTAGCTCTGGAAATGGTCGTAGCCCATGGGGGCGGCGAAGCAGATATACTTCCCGTCGGCTTGAGCGCGCTGAAAGTTCGCCAGTCCGGTCACCCAGTCCACGCGGGTGAAGTCGGGGGTGAGGCGTTCTTTGATTGCATCCCAGTCGGCACGCGTTTTAACGGGCCATTCGACGACCTCGGGGGTGGTGGAGAGGTCGCGAAAGTTCCGCCGGACGCCCCCAAAGGCAGTGGTCTCGATGATGAATTCGTCGGTGCATTTGAGAACGCGGATGGGCGAGCGGGGTGTGAGCTCGGGCCAGAAAAGGGCCATTTCGAAGCCGAAATATTCGTCCACGGGGATTTCCGCGGGCAGACCCTCCTTCTGCCAGCGGCTGATGGTGGAGGGCCATGGCGCGTCCTGAATGGGGAGGCGATCCGGCTCCTCGTGCCGGAGTGTCTTGAGAATGCGTTCACGGGAATTCATCATCAAACCTCTCTCTGCGAATGTACCGCAGGCGTCCCCGCCTGCACACCTTGTTCTCTACATTGTCTGCGGTTAACTCTTCTACGATCCGAACAGCTCTGTTTGTTGATGTTCGATTTCTCGCTTGGCGAGTTCGACGGTTTTGCCGTCGCCTGCGGCGATGACCTCGACGCCGGTCTCGCCGCTGAGTTTCTTGGCGACCTCCCAGGGTTTGGCTTTGATCATGGTCATGCCGAAATGAGTGATGATGGCGAGGCGCGGGCGGATGGTCCCGATAAGGGTTTTGGCGTCATCGTAAGTGAGGTGCATGACCTTGTCGCTCTTATGGGGAATGAGCCGCACGAGGTTGATGACCAGGACCGCCGAACCGGCGTACCATTCGCAAAGCTCCGGGAAGAATAACGTATCCACGACGAAGGAGACAGGACCTTCCGTCGAGGAAAAGGTGAAGCCGTAGGTTTCGGTCGGGTGATGATGTTTGCCGTGGGTGCGGAAGCGGAGCTCGCCGAGCGTGTAGTCGGTGTCGGGTTTGAGAACCTCGATGCGCTCGGGGAACTGGCGGACGTACTTGAGGACGACCGGGTCCTCCCCGAAGAGGGCTTGCTCGGGGGCGAAGAGGACGCCGCGTTTGATGAATCCGCCGTCGGTCATCAGCTCGATCATGACGTTGACGTCGGTGGAGTGGTCAATGTGGGTGTGGCTGAGAATTATGGCGTTGATGTCCTTGCCGACGATTTTGGGCTTGCTGGCGGCGCAGCGGACAAGGGTGCCCGGCCCGGGATCGAGGATGATTCCCTGTCCGTTGATGTTGAGGTACGCCCCCGCGGAGGAGCGGAGCTGCTTCAGGACGACATACCTCGCCCCGGCCGTGCCGAGGAATTTGATGCAATCGCCTGTGTTCATGTTCCTATCGCTCCAAACTGCAGCGCACAAAGGAAACCGCAGATGACCGCGCATGAACGTGGATTCCTGTGCCCGGGCGCTGCATTGAGTGAGTATATATAGCATAGTGGGGGCGGGGAGCCTACAGGGGAACAGAAACCGGAGAGAGCGGAGATCGCAGAGAGAACAGTAGCCGACGACTTCAAAAAAAGGAAAAAACCGAAAAGTCGGGATATTGGGGTGATTTGAGCGAGGGGGAATGGTGGAGGGGTTGGGAGAATCGCGGAAATGAACGACAGATAAGCGCCGATGAACGCGGAAACGCGCTTGGCGAGGAGAACGCAGAGAAGAAGCGGCGGGGCCATAAAAAAAGTAGGGATGGCGAAAAACTGGGCCTTTTCGGGCCTTTTGGGAGGGGGCGAATTCGCCATAACAAACTGGGGGAGAAGGAGATGGGTTGAAGTTCGGCGGCGGTGAAAAAGGCCCAGGTCGGGGGCAATCGCAGCCTGCCCGTTTGCGTGCTTTCGGCGATGGCGGGGAGGCGTTGCCGATTCCCCGGAGCGAGGCAGATCGGTTTTGGGGACCCGGGAGCACACGGAGATTTCTGAGGCAGCCCTTGCGAGTGCACTTTGATCGGCTCGTGGGGTTTTTGTGACGAAACAGTTGTCATTTTTGCGTTCTAACTCGCTGCAACGAAGCCACATCTTTGTTCCCCTGTAACCGCGAAAACGCGCGATTTTTCCAGTAAATTCCAGTATTGTCTCGACGAGGACCCATACTGGAATGCCCGCCGCAAAAGTCTTAACCGCAGATGAGCGCAGATGGACGCAGAGAAGAATGGGGGTCCAGCCCGAAACGATAGCGTCCCGTCCGCGCTCCACATTTTTGACAGGATTATACACGATTTTACCCCATTTGTCAATGAGGCGATGCCCTACGGTGCGGCAACGCTTGAGTGGTGGGCCTTGGGCTGTTGGCCCGGCGGTAGGCCAGAAGTAACGCCGCCCCGCCTGGGCGGGGCAGTCGTGAGGGCGTCCCGCCCTCACATGGCAAGCACCCTGTTTCACCTTGGCGAAGTCGAACCGTGGGCAAGATGCCCCCGAGACAGCCGGCAAGATGCCGGCGTTACAGAGAGGCGCTCCCTCAGTGGACCTCGACTCAGCACTCCCCGTCACAAGCAAATCCCCGCGGCATGTCCCACTCAAACGTAGCCGCACCCATGCCCTACGGTGTGGCTGCGTCTCGTGGGCATAGTGGAGTTATTGCGCCCCTTCAGGGCTTGCTTTTTCTTCTCGCGGGGGAACCCAGGGCGTTGCCCTGGGCTACGCTATTGCGCCCTTTCAGGGCTTGTCTTTTCTCCCTGCGCGTGTACCCAGGGTGTTGCCGTCTGCTATGCTATTGCGCTCTTTCAGGGCTTGGCTTTTCTCCTCGCGCGAGCGCCCAGAACGTTGCCCGCTGGCCGTTCGCGTCAGAGGAGGCCCTCTCGCGGTGATAGACCCGGTCTGGGGCGGAGTCTGCTTCGCGCTCGCGGGCAGGCTGGGCTATCCCGCCTCGGCGCGATTGCGCCCCTTCGGGGCTTCCTTCCCAGCCCTGAGAGCGCATAGACCGCAGAGCAGGATCACAGGCTGGAAACATGTAGCCGAGACCTGAAAGGATGAGCCGCGAATGGGCACAAGAGAAACTGCATGACTCGAAACGGACCCGCACCCGTGGCATGAGTTGGTTGTGGGAAGGGAGGCGAAACCGTGAAGAGGAAGGGGTGGCAGGAACAGGCCCTAGCCTATGTTTGTCAGTTGGTGTCGTAAGTTGTTGATTTGCAGGGGGCCGGTTTTTCAATTTGTCATCCCGGGGTCTTTTTAAGGTGCAGTAGCATGCTTGTTGTGCCTTTCGGAGCCGGGGGGGTGCAGGTTGGTGATT
>JAUYEE010000037.1 GCA_030691545.1 bacterium
GTGTCGCTGAAGGCTGTCCTGGGAGCGTATGAGCACGGCTATCCGTCCGGGGTTCTGCAAATCAGAAAGGGCAGTGCCTCTGACATGGAACTCGTGTGGAACACCGTCTGGCACTTCTCCTGCATCGTGTGGACTTGCTCAGACATCGGCAACGGGACCTGGAGGAGGGAGTCCGAATCCTGGCTCGATCCCGGCGCGCGGAAATTGCCAGTGCGCGATGCCACTCCTGCGCGGAAGTTTTACAGGCTCGAAATCACGCACTTCTTGGCCAGGGACGTCGAGACACTGATGCACAGCCTGTTACCATAGAACCGGTTTCATTTCGCGGTTTTCAACGGAGAGAAGTCTATCGGAGTATTCCATGATGGAACGGACAATGAACCGAAGCGAACACAGGGATAGGCAACCCCGCGCGAGCTGCCAAGGGATTGCCCTGCTATTGACGCTGGGGATTTTGCTGCTTTTGACGCTCCTGGCGTTGAGCTTCTCCTCGAGCCAGCTTACGGAGAACCAGGCGGCGCGGAATTTCTACTATGCGGCCAAAGCCGAGGAAATTGCTCTCGGCGGCCTCGACACAGCGATCTCTGTTTTGAAGGCTGACTCGAAGGCGAACTCGTACGATCACCTCCTCGAGCGATGGGCCATCTACTACACAAAAGACGATGGATTTGCAGGCGGAGACTCGGAGGACGCGGACCTGTCCGATTTTGACGAACTCGAGTACGGCTTGGAGAAGAAGGGACACAATTTCCTCGATTTCTCTGCGAGGCGAGACCCATGGGAACAGCCGACAGCCGATTCACGATGGATAATGGTGGCGATTGTGGACCCGGCGACCGGAGAAAAACGACTGGCGGGCAGATTCGCCGTCTGCATCGAGGACGAGAACGCTAAGGTCAATACCAACACCGCAGGCAATCCCGACCCCCAGACCCTTTCCTGGGAACACCGGCAGAACATGGGGTTCACCACCGCTGAAGTCAATCTCGGAGCGGTCTTCGAGGGCCTCGGCAACCTTTTCGGCAAAGTCTTCTCCGATCCATGCCGATATCCACACGGCCTCGACAGCCGCACCGCCCACGACATCGTCGCTTACAGGTACGGCTGGAGACCGTCCGCCTCCGGCGACGACGGCATCGTTCCCGGTCTTCGAGGCGACGATAACTCGACCGAGCGGATGCCGCCGTTCCTCCGTCAGAATCAGAATGGGATAGACGACGATGGCGACGGTCAGATTGACGAACCGGGCGAGGAAACCGACGAACCCGGCGAGTTCGATCCGTACGAGCCGACGGAGAGTCGCGGTCCCGGCCAGCTTTTGGCCGGTGAAATCTGTCCGCCTGGAACGACGGGACTCATGGGAGATGACACACCGTTCCTGACCGTCTCTCACATCAAAATGGCGGAGAGCCGGTGGCTCGCCAAAGAGTACGCGATCCCGGAGAAAAACCATGACCCGCCCTATCCGAAAGACAGGCTCTACCGTTGCCTGTTGCCCTATGTGACGGTTTACTCCCACGACCCGAATCGCTACACAGCCGAAGACATCGGCTACGGCGACCCGTCGGCCGCCCCGCTATGGGCCAGCCGAGAGAACATTGCCCGCTGGTTCTCCGGCCCCTCGCAGGTGCGCAGATTCCTCAACGACGTTGGCCTTTCCTATCATGGCGGACAAACCCGGGACCGGGCCATCAGACAAATCGCCGTGAACCTTTACGACTTCCTTGACCCCGATTGGTATCCCACGCAATATGGCGACATCGTGGGGATCGAACCGACGGCTTACCTCAACGAAATCGAGCCAAACCCGCCCATTGTTCCTGGCCCCCAGCTCGGGTTTCCCCCGGAGGTCACCGTCGAAGATTACGGCGAGTTTATCGAACTGTGGAATCCTTATGACATACCGATAGACGTCGCGAACTACTACGTCACGATTGACGAGTCGGCAGGCCCCCAGCGAATCGGACCCATGGCCGTTGCCTCCACGGTTGTCTCGCGGCGCAGTTTTTTTGTCATCGGCGACACCCTCGGCGAGGTGAGAAGGCAAGGCGGGGTGGACGAGATGACTCTGCCGCCTTTCCCGCTGGGCTGCCAGGCCTATGCGCCGATCAACCTCGATCCGCCGTTTGCGGACATCTATCTGGAAATGGAAGGGCCCGACGGAAGACGAATCCGCGCGGAGACGCACTACCCCGTCCCCTTTTCTCCTCCCTATGATGTTTCACTGCAAAAGGACGATCCTCGCGTGGGCTGGGATTGGAAGGTGGGTCCACCAACACCTGGCCGCGTCAACGCCACCGTCTCCGCCGGGGAGGACGTGTATTCTTCCTTCTACGCCCCAGGCATCCGCACGCGCGTTCGCGATCCCTCATTCAACCCATCCAATCCGGACTGCCTGAAGCTCGCGGGGGGCCTTTCCTCCATCGGAGAACTCGGAATGGTCCACCGCGCAGAGAGATGGCAAACACTCAATTTCACCGGGCAGCCAATGTACGCCAATCCCGCCGACGCCTGGCTTCTCGACCTCTTGACGCTGCCCTACCAGTACCGCCTGAAAGCGCCGAGCGCGGTTGGCGACCCCGTCCCCGCGAGGGAGAATATCCCCGGCCGGATCAACATCAACACAGCCCCTCCGGAAGTCCTGCTGGGCTTGAACTGGGACGGCATGATCGAGGAACTCGACCACTATTATGGGCTCCGCGTGAATCCCGCGCTCCGTTACCCCATCATTCAGAGGATCCTCGAACGGAGAACCGCGGGCGGGTACAGAAGCCTCGCCGAGGTTGCCGCGGACATTGCCAATTTCTTCGACAGATTCCCGTCTCTGGGCAGTGCCCCCGAGGCCGCGAGAGAAGCTTTCATGAGATACAACGTCAACCTGATAACAACCCGGTCGAATATCTTCAAAATCACCGTCTTAGCACAGGCCTTCGACCGAAAGGAAAACGTCGCCGCCACCCGCAGGCTTGAAGCGATTGTTGACCGGGGTTACACACTGGGCAGCTTCCCGCCACTGAACCCCGACTCACCGACCCCCACCGAAAAGGCGAGGGCGGAAGCAGTGAGAACCCTTTATTTCCGTTGGATCACCGACGACTGAGCGAACCCGGACTGCCAGCAAAGGGACGCATTCCTTGTGCTACTTGCCGACCTGCGATGAATCGGTCGTAGTAGTGCCGCATTCCGGAATCTGCGCAGCGGGGCCCCAGGCAGCCTGGGCCCCTGCCGCGCCCCCGCCAAAACATTTTGGTCAAGGTCTCAATCGCGCGACTGATCAAGCGCATCGCACCCCGAGGTCGTCCGATTGGCAAGTTAACCTTTTCACTCCTTCGGACTCGACAATTACGCCATTGAACTCGACCCACCTGGCGTTTTCGGTTGAGGGCGTCGCACTTCAAGCATGTCGAGGGGACGGGCTCATTCAAACAGCCAGTGACACGCGAAACAGCATTCGGAAACACTGGTCGAGAATAATGGCGGAACCCCTGGGTCGTTGATTGTTCGAAGGATATTTCGCAAATCCCAGAGAGCAGGGTGCCGTATTCAACCGCAATGAGGGTCGAAGGTTGCCTGATGAAGTTACACCGCAGGGACTGAAACGCTTCTCTTTTTGAATTGAACGTCTTCCCGATGAGAATCGTTAAAGGTACCACGAACTGAGTCCGGAGAGTCTAAAAAGGAAGAGACTCCAACAACGAATGATGAAAGGAAGCGCAGAATGAGGAAACTGATTGGTCTTTGCATCGCTGTAGCCTTCGCGGCTCTTTTGTGCCAGGCGGCTATCTGCGAGGAAGGGACACCGCCGGCGAGACCCGGAACAGGCGAACGGCCGGCGCTGACGGAAGAGCAGAGAACGCAACTGAGGGAGGCGATGCAGACTCTGCAGGAACTCAGAGAGAAGCTGCGTGATGCCGAGCAGAAAGCCAGGCAGGACCCCGAGGTCGTCAAGGCCTTCGAAGCCGTTAGGAAGGCCCAAGAGGCTGCCAACAAAGCTCTCGATGAGGCCATCATCAAGGCGAATCCGGACCTTAAGGACGCCGTGAGCCAAAGAAGAGCCCTCATGAACAAACTGCAGGAGTTGGGCGGCGGACGATTCATGCCCGGAGGCACGCGCGGTGGCCGGGGTCGTTCTGGCGGCGCAGGCGGTCAGGGTGCGTCCTGAGGCAGCGCAGCGGGTATCCTCACCGACATCAGTGATCCGTGGTACCCTGAGGGCTCTGAGCGGCCCCTGATACGGAGGGGACGTGGATTTCGGAGCACTGAGGTTAGCCTCGAACCGGTCAGTCAACTGGAGCAGGTCGGCGTTTTCAATGAGCGCAGGCCTGCTCTTGTGTGGCCGAGGAAATGAAAACGGTGGAACTTATTCCAGCCATACAGGCTCTTAATGCGTCCTTTGGGGTGAAAGCATTAACGGACGATATGAATTCTTGCCAGGTAGATGGACGTCTTTCCTTCGTGGAAGGAGTAGTAGCTCATCCAGAGAAGTCCGTTGTGCCATACCATCCCGGGGTAGCCGCAGTCCCCGCCGCTCGGCAGGCTTAACACTGGCTCGTACGTTTCCGGCCCAAACTTGGCCAGGACTGTCTTGGCTCCTCCCGGATAACTGCGGCTCGCCGCCCAGAAGCTTCCATCTGGAAGTTGCACAAAGTTGGGTCTTCCCAACCGGTGTTGCGTTTTGTGCCACTTCCACTCTTTGTACGGCGGTCTGCTCGCGCCGATCCACCCCAGCATGTTCCCACCCTCCCGGCGAACCAGTGCCGTCATCTCCCCGCTGTTCAGAAAACGGAGTGTCGTCTCGTACTGGAGTACCGCTTTGTGATAGCATCTCGATGGCATGAGCGCGTCGGGTCCGCTGATTCCGAATTTCCCTCAACCCGGATGGCCTGCTCTGTATGGTCGTGACAGGTGTCTGTTCCTGAGGAGGTGACCGCGTGGATTCTAAAAATCGTCAAGGTGAGCTCCGTGATGTGCTGTCTCAAAT
Source organism: bacterium (assembly GCA_030691545.1). Taxonomy (GTDB): domain Bacteria; phylum Auribacterota; class JABMQX01; order JABMQX01; family JABMQX01; genus JAUYEE01. Next base: position 4,982 of record JAUYEE010000037.1, read on the forward strand.
CATCTGGCCGATGCTTGTTCTTATTGGACTGTCCGTCGGCGGCAGCGCGGCGATTGCAGTTTCCCCCTGTACTTTTAACGTCCGGCAATATGGCGCAATGGGTGATGGGAAAACGCCCGACACCGCAGCGATCAACAAGGCCATCGAGGCATGCGTGACGGCTGGGGGTGGGCAGGTCCAGTTCCCGGCCGGAAACTACCTTTCAGGGACGGTGCATCTGAAGAGCAACGTGACCCTTTTTCTCGAAGCCGGTGCCACGCTGATCGGCAGCGGGAATTTGGAACAATATCAGAACTTCAGTCCGCCTGCTGGCACGCCCGAAGCGAAATGGACTCGCTGGCACCGGGCGCTGATCCTCGGCGACGGAGCGGAGAACGTCACGATCGCCGGTCAGGGCATGATAGACGGGAACAAGGTCTTCGACCCACGGGGCGAGGAGAGGATGCGCGGGCCCCATACCATTCTGCTCGGTATATGCCGCAACATCACCATCCGCGACATTTCAATCAAGGACTCAGCCAACTACGCGATTATGCTCGAGTTTTGCCAGCAGGTGGATGTGCGCGACGTCAAAATCACCGGGGGCTGGGATGGCGTGCACTTCCGTGGGTGGCCCGGTCGTCCATGCCGCGACGTGACCATTGTTGGTTGCCAGTTCTTCACTGGAGACGACTCGATTGCGGGTCGCTACTGGGAGAACGTCCTGATCTCCGACTGCATAGTCAATTCGTCGTGCAACGGCGTGCGGCTCATCGGTCCGGCGACACACCTGACCATTCACAACTGCCTTTTCTACGGTCCGGGCGTTCATCCACACCGCACCTCAAACCGCCAGAACATGCTCTCTGCGATCATCCTTCAGCCCGGTAGCTGGGATGCCACAGAGGGCAGCTTAGATGACGTTCTGATCTCCAACGTCACGATGAAAAACGTGGCGTCACCGGCGACCATCTGGCTCAAGCCTGGTAACACAGGTGGGCGGATCACGATGAGCCGGGTGACCGCCACCGGGGTGTATCGTGCAGCCTGCTCGGTGGAAAGCTGGGCCGAGACGCCCTTCACGACCGTGGTGTTCCGGGACGTGAACGTTGAATTTGAGGGAGGCGGTACTTCGGGGCAGGCGCGCGAGCCTGTCAAAGCACCAGGGGTTGATGCCAGGCCGTTGCCAGCGTGGGGATTCTATGCTCGGAACGTCAAGAACATTTGCCTCGAGGACTTTCGGGTGAGCTGCGCTAGAGAGGACCTCCGGCCCGTGCTGACCTGCGACGGGGTAGAGCAACTGAAGCTCGACGGATTCAAGTTCTCGCGTGCAACCGGTGCGCCTGATGCACTGGTGTTAAACGACGTGGCGCGTGTCGAGCTTCGCGACACCGAGATTGCTACTGTGGTACCGCGCATCGCAGAATTGAAGCTGATCGCGGCGGATCCCGCGGGGCGGTTCATTGCTGGCAAACCGTATTCAATCAGCGTGACGGTGGAGAACCGGGAGACGGAAGGGCTGGCGCAAATCGAACTGGTCGTGGCGGGGCAAGAGGTGACACGCTGGGTCTGGCTCGGGCCGAACAAGAAGCAGGAAATTGTCTTGAAAGGGCTGCCCGCACCGGGTGCCGGAACATACGAAGTGCGAGTCGGTAAGCTGAGCAGTGAGTTAATTGTCGAAGAGCCATAATACCGGAAACAGGGAGGCCTCCGCTCGTCGCACAACGCTTGACAATATCTCCCTGCTGGGCTGCGTGAGAGTCAATAACGGAAAACGACAGCCCTACGAAGCAGATTCTGCAAAGCAGATGGGTGCTTCTTGAAGCCATGCACTTCCTTTTGTTGACGAGGAGAAGGCGCGGAACCACTTGGTCAGAAAGAGCATTTCATAAAGTGCGACTTGGCGTTCAGTGCAGCATTGGAGGTTGTGCAGAATGGCTACAATGGAGTCGAAGAAACAACGAAGTCTAAACCTGCTGTGGATTGGCCTGGGAGGGCTGATACTGGCAGTGGCGTTTGTGAGGGCAGAGAAACCATCTATGCAGTACAAGTACAACAAGCTTACGCCTGAAGAGGAGCGTGTCATTGTGGGGAAGGGCACAGAGCGGCCCTTTACGGGCAAGTACGACAGCCATTTTGAGAAAGGGCTTTACGTATGCCGTCGGTGCAACGCGGCGCTGTACGCGTCGGATAGCAAGTTCAAGTCTGGCTGCGGTTGGCCAAGCTTTGATGACGAGATTCCTGGTGCCGTGAAAAGGCAACGCGATGCCGATGGTTTCCGCACCGAAATCCTCTGTGCGCGCTGTGGAGGACACCTGGGGCATGTTTTCGAGGGCGAGAATCTGACGCCGAAGGACATACGGCACTGCGTGAATTCGCTCTCGTTGGACTTTGTTCCTGCAGAGAATCTCGGCCGGGCGGTCTTTGCTGCAGGCTGTTTTTGGGGCGTTGAATACCATTTCCAGCGAGAGCCCGGGGTCATCCAGACCACAGTCGGCTACACGGGGGGACGCACTGAGAAGCCGACGTACGAGGCAGTTTGCTCCAAGACAACAGGGCATGCCGAAGCCGTGGAGGTTGTCTTTGACAGCCGAAAGATTAGCTTCGAGAGTCTGACCCGCCTGTTCTTTGAAATCCACGATCCGACGCAGGTGAACCGCCAGGGTCCTGACGTGGGAGATCAGTACCGCTCGGCAATTTTCTACGTCAACGATGAGCAGAAGAAGGTTGCAGAGGACTTGATTTCGGCTCTCAAGAAAGGAGGGCTGAAGGTTGCCACCCAGCTTGTCCGGTTCGAGGAGTTTTGGCCAGCAGAAGAGTATCACCAGGACTACTACGACAAGACAGGCAAGCAGCCGTACTGTCACATTAGGACGAAGCGGTTCTGATTGAAGGCCCGGAGAACACAAGAACTTCCCCAGGCATAGGGAAGCACAAGGCTCATCGCCTGGTTACGAACAAGGGCAGCAGTCGTTCGGTAAACGTAGAGATGTCTGCACGCTTTCTGGGGTGTGAGGGACCAGCCGGGGAGGTTGGGGGTTCGGTTTGAGCGGCTTTCCAGTTATCGCTGAGAAGTTCATCGAGCCGGCTAACGGCATGGGTGCTGATGCGGTCAAACACGTCCCGGATGTAGGCGAAGGGACCCATCTGGAGTCGTTTGCGTGCAGTGGCGAAACTGCTGACGACCGCTCTGGTTTACCCCCTCCCTCGCTGATGAAGAACAGAGCCGGGCCGAGGCCGAACGGGGAGGTGGGGATGCGCCCGGCACGCCACTTTGGTCAACTTGGGCTTGACACCCCTCCCCGGTCTGGCATAGTGAACGCCGGATAAAGGGACGCGGCGCCTTCGGAAGAAGCAGTCACGCGTTTTTTGGGGACATAGCGATGACCGGGCCGAGAGGGTTGTTGCCAGCTCCTTTCAGATGTGGCGGCGGGGTGCTATCAGCACGGACGGCGCGCCCGTCTCACGGAGGTGGACCTCGCAGCACAAGAACGTCAAGAGGTCTCCTTGTCGCTGGATTTCCGGCCGTGGCAGATCAAGACAATACGCATCGAACCATTGAAGTGAGGGGTCACATACGTGAAAAGCGAGGCTCGGCAAACATGAGAAAGTCTTTGCTTCAAAGGATGCTTTTCGTGTCGGCACTGTGCGCCTGTGCGGGGCTGTCCTGCTCCATTCTGGCGGCAGAGCGACAGTTCTTCCTGTTAAACCCGGGCGAGTTCCAGCGGGAGATGGGCGAAAATTCGGACTGGATTCCTCAGAACGTTCCGCTGTTTGAATGCCCCGACAGCCATATTCAGGAAATATACTACTTCCGCTGGGGCGTTTTCAGAAAACATATCGAGGAGACGCCGGACGGGTTCATGGTTACCGAGTTCACTCCCAAGGTCGGCTGGTCGGGAAAGCACAATTCGATTTCTTGCGCGGCGGGCCACCACATTTACGAAGGGCGCTGGATTCGCAACCCGCGATATATTGACGAGTACTGCGTCTTCTGGTTTCGGAAAGGAGGCGAACCTCGACGATATAGTTGCTGGCTCGGGGATGCCGTCTGGGCGCGGTTTCTGGTCAATGACAGTCCGGAACTGCCTAAGGACCTCCTTCCTGACTTAGTAAGGAACTACGAGGCGTGGGAGAAGGAGCGCCTCGACCCAAGTGGCTTGTTCTGGCAGATTGACGACCGAGACGGCATGGAGGTTTCCATCGGCGGAAGCGGCTGCCGCCCGACAATTAACTCTTACATGTACGGTGACGCAGTGGCGATTGCCAACATTGCCGAACTCGCAAACCGGAAGGACGTCGCCCGCACCTACCGAGACAAAGCCGCAAGAATCAAGGACCTCGTCCAAACTAAGCTGTGGGACACGGAGGGGCAATTCTTTAAGACTCTGCCGAGGGGCGAGAATGCCCACCTTGTTGACGTGCGAGAGGAAATCGGTTTTGTCCCATGGTACTTCAATCTCCCTGACAGGGGCTACGAGGTTGCCTGGAAACAAATCATGGACCCCGCTGGCTTCTACGCGCCTTTTGGGCCGACAACTGCGGAACGGCGCCATCCGCGGTTCATGTTCAAGCACGAGCACGATTGTCTCTGGAACGGCCCATCATGGCCCTACGCTACCACGCAAACCCTCGTTGCGATGGCAAACGTGCTCAACAACTACAACCAGAGCGTCATCAACTGGAAAGACTACCTGACCATCCTGACGAACTACGCGAGATCGCAGTACAAGAACGGCAAACCGTGGATCGCTGAAAACCTCGATGGGGTAACGGGGAAGTGGATTGTGGACAAACCCAGGAGCGTGGATTGCAACCATTCGGCTTTTTGCGACCTCGTCATCACGG
>JAUYEE010000083.1 GCA_030691545.1 bacterium
CCGCCGTTGGTCTAATCAAGATCGGCCTGCGGGAACTGAACCGCATAGACGGAGCCAATGACTTCTACCACGTACCCATACAGCTCTTGGCCTCTGGTCTCGAAAGGTTCATGAAGTGCATCATCTGCTTCCATTACTTGGGAACCAAGGGCGAGTTCCCCGCACGCGACGTTTTTCCGGCGGGCAAGAAGGGACACAATCTTGTCTGGCTCCTCAAGAAGATTGCGATGGATTGCTTTAGCGACTCGTACTTGTCGAACATTCCTGCGGCTCGTGACGACATCGCGTTCCTGCGATCCGATCGGCAGTTAAGAGAAGTGGTGCACATCCTCTCGGACTTCGGGGAGAGCGCCCGCTATTACAATCTGAACATCGTACTATCTGACAACAATCCGGGAGATTCGCCCGAGCGGAAATGGCAGCAACTGGAGTTACAGATCGCGAAGGAAGACCCCGGATGGGCAAAGGAACTGACTGATGGAAAGGGGATCAGCCGAACATACCAACGTGTTACCTCTAGAGTCACGGCCCACTGCGAACGGCTGGTTCGTGGGCTATCCCGCCTCTTCACGATTGGCGGCCTTGTGGAAGAGGCCAAGAGGAATACGTCTTACGTGAAGGACTTTCTCTACCTAAGGGATGAGGACTTAGGCACCAAAGACTACGCAGATGCAAAACTATGAACAGCGAACCCGGGCATCCACCCCGTTAGCACTGCGCCTTCCGGTGGTACGTGTGTGGAAATTCCTCCGCTAACCGCCATGCGGCGCGCCGGCCTGCCCGTACATGCCTGACGCAGACAGGTCGGAGCAGAACAACAGGGGGATGCCAGGACGGCGTTGGGACGCGCTCCAGAGCGGGAGCGGCCTGCGACATCGGAAGCATTGAGTCCCGCCTTCCGCGGGACGGGGCACAGGGACGTGAAAAGCACCATGAGCTATACCCATCTTGGAGTGAACGGTGGCCGCTGCGGAGCGACGCAGTCCGACTGTGCTGTCAAACGTTCACTCAAGGAATGAACGCTTCAGTGAACGGGCTCCGATGTCCAGTGAACGGGCTCCGATGCTCAGTGAACGCCATCCAGAGAGGAATGAACGCTTCACTGGAAGGAGTGAACGCTTCACTGGAGGGAGTGAAGGCTTCGCTGGACGGAGTGAACGGTTCACTGGACGGAATGAAAGGCTTCACTGGACGGAGTGAACGCTTCACTGGACGGAACGAAAGCTTCACTGGACGGAGTGAACGCTTCACTGGACGGAGTGAAACCTTCGCTGGAAGGAGTGAAAGACCTAATGGTTGGTGTCAAAAGGCACCTAACTGACGAAGAATCAGTATGTTAGGACAGATTCTGGTGCTTATGATAGAACCGCCGACGGAAACGCCATCAAAACGCCCCGGATGCCCGGGGAAGGAACAAAAAAGGAAGGTTATATACGGGCTTTAGCCTCGCCCCGGCGATGCGCTCGAACATCATTGTGGGGGATTTTATGCCGATCCCCATAAGACACCGTGATAAAAACGGCGGCTCGTCACAACAGGTTGATAGACCAGTGGTTATGGGCGGTGCGACATCTGTTTCGCGGGCGTATTATGCGGCAGTTGTAGTGGTCTTTGGGCTCTTATACGGGTCAATCTAAACGGTCTTATGCCCGTATCAAGGGAGAATCACTATGAAAAAAGCTGTAATTGTGGTTGGCAAACATTACGTGGGCAAAAGCAAAACGATAAATATCCATCTCAAGCCGAAATTGGGTATAGAACGACACCAACATAAGTTCACTCGCAACGGTAAGGCGGGCTTTATTTTGTCACAAAGCTTCGAAGAAGCGGACAGAGACGTGGACTCCGTAATGGAGAAATACTCAGGCTATGACCTTCTTGTTCTTTCAACTCGCCCGGCTGACGAAACGGGTTCTTGCCTAAGCGAGCTAAGAATAAAGCTAAATAGTGCTGGTTACAGGGTTGGCGAGGTGGTCGTGGAACATAATGACGATTACGCTGCCAAAGCCGACGAGATTCTCCAGCATTTAGACCAATAAGGCATAACAAACGGCTCGACCGGATCGCCGGGAAATCCGGCTCCTGGTGAGCCGCACGTTACAGGCCGCTGGGAGTTAGGATGACCAACGCAACGAACCGAAGCGCAGCGACCATGTCAGGGGATTCCGATAAGGTCGTCGACTTGTTCAGCGGCGCGGGAGGTTTGACCCTCGGGGCAGCGCGAGCTGGCTTCTCGGTCTGCTGCGCAGTTGAACTGGATTGCCATGCCGCGGCGACGCATCGTCGCAACTTCCCTGAAACCCTGCACATTGAAGAGGACGTGTCCCGGCTCACTGGAAGAAGGCTGAATGGCGCCCTTGGCCTCAGAACCGGCGAGCTAGCCGGGATTGTAGGCGGGCCCCCGGTGGCCGGAGTCGGACTGCGAAACGGCTTCGCCATTCGCAACCGCTCAGGTTCGTCGTAGGCATCACAGAAGAAAGGAGACCAAAAATGCCTCAATTTTGGGTTGTCGGCGCAATGTGGGGCGGACACGAGGATCAATCGGACCTGTTCCTTCGACGGGGATACTGGTTCCTGGGATGGGATGACAAAGATCAACCCGATCAAGCCAGACGGCGGGACCAGATTGAGCCGGGCGACAGAATTGCGATCAAGCGCATGTTGGGTCAGGGCTCCCCAAATATCCAAATCCGGGCGATAGGAATCGTGAAGGAAGTCGATCCAGACGACAAGCGGGTGTATGTGGACTGGGTTCTACGCGAGATCAACAGGGTCGTTCCCAGCAAGGGATGCTACAAATCCATTCATGGTCCGTTTCCCCCGGATGACCCCTGGACCAATGAGGTGTTCCGAATCTGAGAAAAGAGGGAATGTCAAGAACGCCGTGAAGTTTACGCCGCTGGGCTCGCGGCCTAAGGGTGTTATGAAGAGACTACATGAACCGCGGTTAGTGGGAGGAAAAAAATGAGGAGCGCTCTCCGCTTAATGTTTGGCCTCTGGGCTGTGTGCGTATCGCTCACGGGATGTGTGACCGTCGCCCCCTTGCAGACTCCCAGTCAACGGCCGGAGGTTACTATTGCCGGAGTAACAAAGAAGGAAGTAATCGACGTCCTCGTAACCGAGATGGTTGCAAGTGGTGCCCAAGTTAGGCAGACAAACGACTACACCGCCGTCTTTAGCAAACGGGACACCTCACTTGGAGGTGCGCTGGTATACGGATCCAAGTACGACAGCTTCCCCGAAATGCGTCTGACTTTTAACTTTGTGGATACATCTGGGGGAATCAGGGTATTCTGTAATGCTGCAATGATAACCAATCCAGGAAGTGCATTCGAAAGAGTTAACGATGTCACCGGGGGAAAAACAGCTCATGAAATGCAGGGCATGCTTGAACGCCTAAAAACGGCACTTCAGAGGTGACTGCTAACCCTGGCCTCAAGCGCACGGCCTGGAGGCCTGTTGCATTTCCCCCGGTCCTGCTGGGCACCGCTGCTGACACCAGCATCGCTAGGCCAAGGACGCCGCTGCATATCCGGACGGGCGAGAGGGTCTGTCTTGGTGTGTGATGCGGAATAGGAAACGACAGATAGGAACGAGGGAACCATCTTGAGAGGAAGTAGAGTTCTCCAGTCAATTCGACGGAAAGTCAGGGAGAATCTCTATCAGATCAGACACCATGCGAAAGATGAAATGAGGGATGACTCTTTGTCAACGGCTGATGTGAAGCATGTCTTTCTGAGCTCCCCGCATGAATAGCGACTTCTCGCCTCATAGCTCGTCGCCCCGAACTGCCATCCCTTAATGCTCAATAGGTGGGCACTGACCACTTATTGACCAATGGCGAGGGGTGACGGGTTCTTCCTTCCTGAATCACTCTCACCGCAGCAATTCCCTCTGAAATGCCATGTTACGACAATAACAAGCCCATGATAGGAGGCCAAGCATGGTCTGGCACAAGGCGTGCTTTAGGCTACGATATGGGGTGGAAATTGAGCAGATAGTGCACTCAAATCACGCAATCAGCAATTACACGTACGCATCGGGCGCAAGAAAGAAGGAGGAGGAGCAAATGTTCCGAACCGCCGAATCAAACACGTCCGTGCTGGAAAATCTTGAGAGAAGTGCTCGGGTTGCGGAGCGGTTCTCCCGGCAGCCGGACAAGCCGGCCGAATACCTCGGTCTGTGCCGGAATTGTGAGCTTCGGGAAACCTGCCAGTACCGCAGGCCGGGCTCAATTGTCTGGTACTGCGAGGAGTACCGGTAGGCGCGTCATTGAGGAATTTGTTCTGGGTAAGTGCTCCGATTCATAAGTGCGGTTACGAATTACGGATGAATCCATTGGCCGAGAAGCCCGGCTGAAGCCGGCTCCGAGACCATAACCCGCAGAGGCGCCACCACCCGCTGAAGCAGGTGGCTAAAGAGGATGTGCCGGCTGAAGCCCGGCACAGATGGGCAGCGCAGGCGGCCTGACTCATCAGCGACACTCTGTGAGGCTTCGTCGCGGTTTTTGTGAATATCTGTACTAAGGCGGCTTGAGGCCGCAACCGAACAGCCTTGATGCGCTGCGAAGCTCTGAATCAACTTCTGCGCAAAATGCAAAGAAGTCTCGAACAAAGAATCTAAGGTAATAAGGTTGTCGGGAGGGAAGGCGCCGAGGGCATCGGCTGCGCAGCCCTTTCTTTCCTGCCATTTCCCTCTCTCCCGAGCACAAGCAAGCACACGGAATTGCCGCGTAGTCCAACAGGAACAATCACGCGGCCCTGGCGCACGGGAACGCGCCTTCTCTCCCCGGCAACCGATAGAATCGCTTTTTCGTAGATAGCTCGCGCCTGCTCCGCGGAAGCGGGCTTTGGTTTTCCTATTCTCGTCCATTCCGACGACCCGTCGCAGTTTTCCCTGTCAATTCTGTACTCCCAGGCCTCAACGGCCCGGATGCGTTCCTGAAATCCCCTGACATTGACTGTGAACTTCCGTTCCGGCCCAACACTCTCGTGATTCTTCTCGTCGAACCGCCACAACAGCACCTGCACCGTGTTGGGTGAGTCGCTTGTGGCAAAGGCTCCTGCCGAGCGGTCATCCACGTTGATGGTGAGCTGCACCCGGCTCGGCGACATCTTCCCGAGAAGGCGATAGAGATTGAAAATCGCCACGGGGACCGTCTTGTCCTCGACCCGCGTGAAAAGCGACCGCCAGCCTTGAAAATAGGTTCCGGTCAGACCTCCCCATCGGAGCATGAGGTCGAGTTTTCCCTTGCTTCTGTCCAGAACCTCCCGGAGCAGCGCGCAGGTGAACGCGGCTTCGTAGTGGTTCTGCGTGCGAGGCCAGTTGTCTCCTTTGCCGAGCTCCTGCCCCCACTCCGTCAGATGTCGCTCGCACTTCGATAGGCTCGGTGTCTCGTCCTCGATGATTCGCTGGTATCGTTCGTTCACATCGAGGATGTAATTCAGGTCTCCGTACGCGTGCCATGATATGAAATCAATCGGCGACCCCTCTTTCTTACCCGTCGCGGAATTCTCCCCGCGAACGCAATGGATGAGGAAATACCTTGCGAAATTGTAGTCAATGTTGCAGCCGCCGAGCGCCGGCCCGCCGACCCGCACCAATGGGTCTGCCTCCTTCGCTCCCGCGGCGAAATAATCGTAGAGCCGGAAGAAGCGGACGATGTCCTCGTACTTTGTGGGTGAGCCTCCCCCTATCCAGTAGAGTTTCACATCCGGCTCGTTCCAGGGTTCGAAATACCATCTGCGGACCTCGTCCTGTCCGTAACGTTTTTCGCAGTGGAGGACGAGCTGGCGCACCAACTCCTTCCACCGTTCATAATCCTTCGGCAAGTTGATTGCGCCGCCGCTGTAGTTCCGCACGATCTCGCCGTCGGCGAGAGCATCCGGCATGAAGTCGCATTCGACGATGGGTCGAACCCCCGCATTCAAGAACGTGTCGAGAACCTTATCCGCGCGAGACCAGTCGTAGCGGGGGTTGCCCGCAGCATCTTCCGAGTACACCCGGCAACCCCAATCGGAATCCGAGAAGATGTTGTGGCAGCGGGCGTAGAACAGAGCCTCCGACTCCTTGATCTGCTGCCACGCCTGTTTGAGACTGTCGTCCAGGGTCTCTTTGTAGATGGGGTCATACCCCAGATTGGCGATGAGCGCCGGATTCCATGTGCCGGTCTTCACACCGACGTTCACAAAGATGTTGACCGGCTTTTCTGCCTCTTGCACCGGTGGTACGCTCTCGCCTGCGTTCGCCAACGGTGCGACTTCTAAGAAACTGAACATCAGTCCGCAGAGAAACTGTCTGTACGCTTTCACGGCCGTGTCCTTCCTTGTCATCGAACCTGTGTCTTGTATTCTCGGCGAGGCTTGACAGCACGCACCTCATGTTCACCTGAAGCACAGCAATCTTTCAAGTAAAAAAACGCCTCGCTCTCCTGGCTTGGGGCCGTGGCGCGGGCCCCGAAGGACTTGGAGTTAGGCGCAGTTTCTTTCGCAGCACCCTTGACCACGAGTCCACTGCGTGGTATTGTGTAGATGTGATCGGGGTTCAGCGCTGCTGCGTACCGGGTCGGATCGCGTCCCTGCCGAGCCCGGTTCGCCAGCACAAGGTTTGGGTGCCTCCTCAGCAAAACCAAAACAAGAGGAGGCCCGAGTCAGATGCGAGCCAAAGGATTCCGCACTCTCGTCACGGCATTTTTCTTCTTCCAGATCGCTTCGCGACCATACTCTACCACCTGGTATGTTGATCAGTCCGCGTCTCGGACTGGAGACGGAAGGTCGCCAGTTCGCCCGCTCGCGGGGGTCCAGGAGGCTGTTGACGCCGCTCAGGACGGCGACACAGTGATTATAATGCCGGGGAACTATGTTCGCGGAGCCCACATCGAGGCAAAGGCGATTGCGGTCAGGCCACTTAACCCGGCGGATTCTTCGGACGTTTCGACCGCAGTTGTCATCCCGTGGCTGGGCGTCTACGACGTGGCGTCAGGGGAGTGCAGACTGGAGGGGTTGAACATCGGGGGTTATTCGGACAGCGGGGGCATGTTCAGCTATGACTCGGCGGTCGTCCTCTCTCATTGCGCCATTTATGGCAACCATCCTGAGAAAGGGGAGTCAGGCGTTGCCTGCCGTGGTGGCTCTCTCAAAATGAGGGCCTGCGAGGTCTTGGCCAACAGCGGCACCCCGGCCGTGCACCATGCTGGCATTGTCTTGAGGGATTGCCACGCGGAGATCAGCGAGTCTGTTGTGCGCGGCAACGCTGCATGGGAGACTGCAGGAATTCACTGCGAGAATGCCAACGCCACGGTCACAAGCTGCCTGATCTACGGGAATACCTCTTATGGCGGCACGGGGAATATCGTCGTCGCAGGAGAGGGAGAAGTGACGCTTAGGAATTGCGTCATTCAGTGCAACGAAGGCGGGGCCGTGATCCAGGCGTCTGAGAGGACGACCATTGAGAACTGCACGCTCTTCGGCAACAGCGCGGGGGTCTCAGGCACAAGCGAGACGCGCATCACAGACTGCATTCTCTGGAACCGTACTAACGAGCTGACCGGCTGCGGGACAAGTTATTCCTGCGTTCAGAACGGGGCCGCGGGAATTGGCAACATCTCGTCTTTCCCACATTTCGTCAATGCGGGGATCGGGGACTTTCACCTGCGATCATGGTCGCCATGCATTGACGCAGGTTCGCCGGATTCGAACTACGAAAACGAGCCCCTGCCAAACGGCGGGCGGGTGAACATGGGGGCATACGGAAACACGGTTGAGGCAATATCTGCCTCCGACGATTCCGACCACGATCAGTTGCCTGATGATTGGGAAGTTTATTGGTTCACGAATCTTGACCAATTTCCGGAAGGTGACCCGGACGGTAATGGAAAAACCAATCTGGAAGAATATCGTCGTGGAGGAAACCCACGGGAGGAAGGAACGACCCTTTATGTGGATGTCG
>JAUYEE010000091.1 GCA_030691545.1 bacterium
GCCAATTTTCGCCAGGTTTGAAAGGATCCGTCAACATCTGACAGTCTTCGAGGTGTGCAGCAGAAGGACACACAAATCACTTCAGGGTTGGTGCTGGAGCCGGGCTCATCGGTCGTGCGTCTGCCAACCTCCATGCTCGTCGGCGTGAACGGTTCACGCTCAAGAACAATCTATTCCAAAACCGCCGGGTTTTCAACCGGAATCGTCGCTTCTTTGATGTCATATCCTTGATTGGGAGAAAGAAGGTTACCTCTCCCTCCCAGGCGCTGAGGGTCGTCGGTTGCTGAGTACAGGTTGTCCTGCGAAACAAGCGGCTTGATCGCGATCCAAAGCATATCTACTCGCAGGAGTGGCCTCGTCTCGCCGGGGCCCCCACCGCACTCCGCACCGATGACTGTGTGTCCCGCCATGATGCCTTCGTGGTGGAGCTAACTGGCGAAAATGTCGGATCGTAGACAGTCCACACGTTAAAAAGCAAAAGCGCAGGAAACACTTCTCATTTCCACTTCCCCGACTGAAGTGGAGCGGCGTCAGGGTGCCTACGGAGTGCGTCGGCTTGCTCCTGCTGGACTTCCTGAGCGCATGACCGGGGCACAAAGGGAAGTGCGGCAAGGAGGCGAAGGAATAGTCTGCGACCGACGGTGTTTGGACTCTGATTCATTCGACTTTCACTTCAAGGGTTCGATTACCCACTGCCAACCGGTGCACGCCGGGTTGAGACAGGCGCACCTCGAAGGACACCGCCGTCGGACTTGCCGCCTCTGGCCCACGCCCACTTGCTGTTGGCAGGCTGGCCGTCCACCAGCAGCGTCACGCGGCTACCATCGAGGAAGGTATTGGCAATGGTTGCGCTCACCGTGACTGGCTCATCAGCCTTCACCTCGGCGCTCGAGATGGTCAGATTCCGACAATCGTAATCCGTCTGGATATTCCAGCCGCCTGCTTCCAAAACGGGCTCTGCTCCGGCTATTGATTCCTACGTAACTAATGTCCTGTCTAAGACGTAAAGGAAGAGGGCAGTGTTTCACAAAGGATTTGTTTTCGCTGGATCGAACGGCAATGGGATCGCGCCGTGGTCGTCAGAGCTTGGAGGTCGTCCGGCGCACAGTACGCCTTGCCGCCACCGTTCGTGTTGACCGAGAAGCTCGCATGCAATGGCGCCGACCTGTGGTGGCCCGGGGCGGCGGTCTCGAAGATGGTCTTGAGCTCGTGGAGGAGATAGACGGCCTGGAACACCTCCACAGAGCCTTACGAAATTGACACTTTGTTCTGCTTTGAACTATGGTTCTGCAGTCACGCCAGCAGTTCGCTCGCGTTTGGATTTCAAGTCAGCTTGCGAGACGTTCGCTTCGGATTGTTGCTTCAGGGGTTCAACATTTTCCAGCCAATCAATCAAGTGCACCTTGTCCGGTGAGGTCCATTCCTCACTGAGAAACAGCACCACCCGCGCTCCGTCCGTGTAATAGGGATCCCCGGTCAAGTTCCCGCGAGGTTCGTCTCGGGGGACCTCTCCCACCCCTCCTACCCAGGCGATTTGATCCACCGACCCGGAAATGAGCATCTCCTGAGCAAGGTACTCCCGAACCTCATCCACCTCGGGATCAATCTTGTGGGTAAACCAACCGGGAGCCTTGGTCGTGAAGCGCAAACCGATGTCTCGGCTGATCTGTCCGATGAAGACGAGACGCCCCTCGCAGGTGAACGGGGCCAACCAGAGTCTCAGGTGGTTCCGCCCATGAATCGTTGATCGCGCTTTCTGCATCGCGAAGTCTTGACAGCGCCCGAAAACATAAAGGGAGCTAACCGGGGACGTTCGCCAGATCAAAGCCAATAGAAAAGATCGGACCAACCGGAACGTCGTGCCCACGGTGAGCGCTTCCGTGGGATCCCAGCCTTGCCTAAGGAGCGCCAGACCCGCGGTCCCCACTTTGCAGACAACTACGAGATTCAATGGGTCACCCGAGCCTTTCCCCTTCTTGTCGGTCGTGGTGGCGGGCAAGGCTCTCAAGACCGCAGGCAGTTCCTCCAACGTGCAATCCTTGACCTCCACCCCAGGGTACAGGTTTTTGAAGTCCACATGCTCGAAATCCCAGTGCCCCCCCGGGACCGGTACGGTAAATTCCAATCGCCGGTGCTCGTATTGACCGATAAGATCGATAAGCACATACTTGACGCCGGCATCGTAGGAGCAGAAGACAAATCCCTCAACTGCGCTCTCCGGCGGAACTGTCAGCTGGATACGCTTGGAGTCCATGAAATCGGCCACCTGCCGATTTCTCTTCGGGCGACATGCCTTGCGGAAGAGATAAGCGACCTCGGCTGGAGAGTAATAATTGGCGTCCAAACTCGCTGGCAGAAAGTAGTATTGCTTGGTTTCCGCGTTTTCCAGACGTACCCACACGGGCTGAATCCCCTTCTTGTGCAGCGGCACGCCAAACATCTTTTCCGCCTCCTCTCGGCTGAGCGTCGCCGCTGAGGCGGTAATCAGGCCGTTCGTCTTCGTCACCTTGCGATCAAGGTGAGGCTGGTACGATGCCGGCGCCGGTTCATAGCTGGCGCAACCGTACAAGAGAAGGGCTCCCAACAAGACCGCCAGACGGGCTGGGATCTGTCTGCTCAAGAGCTGTTCAACTGACGATCTCGAGTTCATTTGTCTTCCCTCCCTTTCTGGTCTCGGCCGAAGGCGGCAGGCGTCGTGCCACCGTCCCCGGCCAGGTTCGATTTTCAACTACCTGACCAGCTCCACGTTCGATCTGTGCTTTGCTCGTCACGACGTCACCTGATCCTGCGTTGGCGGAGGGCTGCACGGGGACCACTCACGCTGGCGGCCTCGTCTCTTTTGGCCTTCCGCGATCGCTTCAGCCACCAGACCACGACGAGAACGATCAGAGAACAAACGGATGCGGCGACCACTTCTTCGAACGTAATTCGCCCCTCCCCCAGGCCGAAATCGATCTTGAAGAGGTGGAGCAAACCCCTCCGAAGACGGCACCGAGCAACCCCAAGCGTATGTTCTTCAGGCGGCCGAACCCTTTCTTGTTAAAAGTCACAGGCATGCCCGCCAGAGACCGTGCCAGGGCACCAATAACCAGCCAGGCGACGGTGTCGCCAACGGTGATTTTGAACTTGCTGACTCCCTTTTGCTCGGATCGCCCGCTCTTCGCCTGACGCTCAGCCCAGGCCGAGTGAGCAAAAACAGCACCCAGACGCACACGAGCAGGAGCGCCACAATCCTGGAGGTCTTCATTACATCCCTGGAGCATCCTTTCCCATCGCTTTTTGTCGTCGTGAACTCCCGCCCCAGCTTTCACTACAGCCGCAGCCATTTCGACTATTCTAAACAATGGCAACAACCATTCAGGGCAAGCTCGCCGATTTGGGTGTCGCAATCACGACCCTTCAACAAACAGACGACGCTTGGCGGATCGCCCCACAGGCTTTCTGGAACCAGACTTATTGTATCACACCAGCCGATCCGTCATGGCGCATCAAAACACGGACTGGGTCTCCCTCATCGAAAGCCTCGTCCGCGGCCCGGACAACGGATACCACGTCACCGTCATCCCCTTTTACGGCGATCTCCAGCCCGGCCTGCTTTGTGGCTGCCTTCGCAATTGCCGAGCCAGCCGCTGCCCCCGCAGCGGTGCCGGCGGCCTCTGCAACTTTTTTCCCGGAGTCTCCGCCGATGGTGCCGCCCACGCGGTAGCCCGAGTATCCGGCGGCGAGCGTGCCAAGGGTGATAGGGCGATGGCGGACGGCTCTATGGGCGTAATTCCGGAGAGCGTGTCTTTGGATAAATTGCATGGGCATTCTGAAGCTGCCATGTCCTCAGCGGGCAGCCCTGACCTCGGCCAGGCGCAACACGACTTCAGGTTTTAGGTGGGGCATCTGAATTACGTCGCATTTCAAGAAGGGTGGCACCAACGCGTTGGATAAATGTCTGCTGAAAGGTGGTTCTCGCGATTCTTCCACTAACGTGCGGACTGTGAACGAAGTGCCAAACACGAAAGATGCCGGCGCGACTCGCCCGGAGTACGCTACGCTCAGGGCCAGATCTCTAATCCGGGTTTGTTCCCTACAGTCAGTTCATTCCTTCCAGCCAAGAGCTAAAGGGAAAAACGCCCTTCATCGTTGATACTGATTTGCCCATCGCTTCCTTTCATCGAAACCATACTCTGACACTCAACGGCTACTTCCCTTTTCATCCCCACGTACGCAAGCCGCGTCTCAATCTTCCACCTCCCGGGCAAGAAATCTTTACGGCGTGGCAAGCGAATCCTCCAGGACACGAGATGCTGCGCGCGAAGGGGCTGCCCCCGAAAGGCCCCGTGGCCTCGAAATATTTTCCCGCCGCGCGGAAGATGACGGCTTCTCTTGCGTATATCCCTGTTGAAGGCAAACGGAAGTTGATGGTTGAGCTGAGGAGACCAACGAGATGACAAAGACCCAACGTCGCCAAAACATTAGCCCTCTTTGGGGGCCCCAGGCAGAGCCCAGAACGGCTCCCAATCGAAGGGTGAGCGGACTCGGGACGACGCTGCGATCAGGAGGTGACATCATGAAAAAGCTGGTGATTCTGATGGGCATTTGTGTTCTGGCAACGGTCGGTTGCGCGGGGGATAACTGCCGTCGTCCATTCCCTCGAATCGTGTATGACGGGGGCGACCCGCCGCCGTCGGATCCGTTTGTCAAAGCTCATGATTTGACAGGGACCTCGCCCGGACCCGATAGAGGAGGCATGCGTAACATAGCCGAGAGAAGGAGCATAAAAGTGGCTTCTTACAACATCAGGGGGGACCTGGGTACTTGCGAGGGGGATAACTGCCGTCGTCCATTCCCTCCGGCCCGGGGAATCGTGTATGACCCGGGCGACCCGCCGCCGTCGGATCCGTTTGTCAAAGCTCATGATTTGACAGGGACCTCGTCCGGCCGTGTTGCGGAGGTTACGGGAAACGAAGGAGTAGGCAAGAGAACCTATTATCCTAATGCAATGGCTAACATAGCCCTTGCCAGAGGTTGCAGCACCACCGGGGTTGACGAGGGGACAGCTCCACCCCAACTGGCGGCGACTCTCTAGAGACGCAGCCGAAAAGCCCTGTTTTTTGGCAACGGTTCTGGTCGAGTCGCGAGGATGCGCTCATAACATCAGGGGGCTGAGAGATATTTCTTGTGGTTGTCGCGCCCTCGTATGAGAAGGAACAGCGCGAACAACAATGTCGCGAAAAGAAAACTGCAACGTGGAGCCCCCATAAGGCCAATGGCGTTCGCTATCAGGGTCAGGTTCGCTACCGTCGCCGCCATGAGCACATGGAACAGCGTCTTTTTTCGTCCGAAGTAGCGGCTTTTGCGTATGCCCAACTGAAGGAGTCGGGCGATGCGATGCTCGACGACCACACGCAGGGAGTACTTCTCGCGAAATTCGGCACTGCGCTGGAACTCCCTCGCCTCTCTCAGAAGCTGTTCCTGGGGG
>JAUYEE010000153.1 GCA_030691545.1 bacterium
CACGTTGCGGGTGCAGTCGGTAGCCGGTGGGGTGAACCTTGACGTGATTGCGATTCAGTGGAATGCGGCTGCGCCGTCGAGGAAGAGCGTGTGGGAGGACAACTTCGACAGCTACACGGCGACTGCGGATGTGTTCAGCCCAACGAACGGCAAATGGACCCGAGGCCTCACCACCAACAGCGCAGGTTCGTGGACGCTGTGGGACACCGCGGGACCGCCGTTGAACGCCGAGCCTGCGAACATCGCTGGGATGGAGGGCAAGTACATGATCTCCGACAGCGACCTGTCGGGAGCGGGCGTGTTGCTGGATGAGGAGATGCTCTCTCCGGAGGTGGACTGCGATAACTGGACCAAGCTGCGGCTGAACTTCAACAAGAACTACCGCATCTACGACGACGCAGACCACACGCAGGAGGCGGAGGTTGACATTCGCTCGTTCGACCCGACGACGGGCTGGAGCGGCTGGACGAATCTCCTGCACCTGGACACCTCGTCGGTGCCTGCGGGACTGGACCCGCCAGAGCTGAGCGATCCGGAGGTCTTTGACCTGTCGGCGTATGACGGGAAGAAGATTCAGTTGAAGTTCCACTTCTTCAACGCGGAGTACGACTACTGGTTCGCCTTTGACAAGGTTCGGGTGTCCGGCGTGCAGGTGGTGCAGGAAATCCCGCTGCCGAGAATTACGCGGGCAGCAGGGAACGTGACGGTAAGCTGGGATGCCTTTGGTCCGGGACAGTACTCGGTGGAGTACACCAGCAATCTGAAGGGAACCTGGACGAAGATTGCGGGTCCCTTCACCCAGACCAGCTTCACCGAGGTGATGCGGGCGGACAAGGCCGGATACTACCGCATCCTCGGACAGTAGTCGGTCACAGAACCGATGAGAAGACAGCCCCCGTGCCTCGGCGCGCGGGGGCTGCGATGATTGCGAGTATAAAGGCAGGGTTCGGCTACCCCGTGCCTCGCGCGCGGGGGCTGCCTTTCGCGCCACATGCAAGCAACGAGCGAGGCCAGGTCAAAGGCCAGCTCTCTGCGTCTCACTGCCACCTTCTTGTCCATCGCATGACCGCCCAACTCGCAGAGTGTCAGAAGCGAATAGGCGATGCCGGGAGGAGTGTAGCAATGGCTGGCCTCCACCACATCCGATCTTATTCGAGATACGCCTGTCTTCACTTTCCAATCGGCCATTTTGGAAATAGTACGTGCGCACTTCCCCTGAAGTCCAAAGAACGCTTTTCAGCGGCGCGAATGTTTCGGATCTTCCTCCTCGTCCTTCTTGGCTGCAACAAAAGCCGAGGTGGCCGGGAGACGACCTGTGGTTCCTCCGAAATCTGCGGGCGGCCGTGCTCTTCATTGACAGCGGGACCGGTCGGACAATAAAGTAAGCTATGTTTTCGTGGGCCGAAAGCTTTGTGAGACTCTGGCCTTCGGACTGAGCGGAAACAGGTCCCTCTTACGGATCTCTGAAATTACCCGTCTACCGATTTTGCCAGCCCACAATTCAGTTTTGGTTTTGGATGGTACGACAACTTAGCCTGGATTATTCATAAAAAATGAGCGAGACGACCTGAATTCTTTATGCTATACTGCGTTATTAGTCCGAACGCTATAGAGTAGGCATTGTGATAGCCGACGATTCAATCCATAGCATAGCGGACAGAAGGTACATGAAAGTAGCTTTTCACAATGTCAGGGCGCATCTGCGTACTGCGGAGATAATCTCGCACTCCGGCCATCATCTCCTTCCGGCTGGACGGCCGACATCGGCCAACCGCGTTCGCTTTCACATCGTTGTTCAGAAACTCGCCGGGGTTGAGGTCCGGGCTATACGTCGGCAGAAGAATCACGCGGATTTGCTTTCTGTGTCTCTGAAGCCACCATTGCACCTGAGCCGATTTGTGCACCGAGTGCTCATCCACGATCAGATAGACCCGACGCCCCACGCTGCGCACCAGCCGTCGCAGAAACTTAATGAAGACATCGCCGTCGAACCCTTCCTTGAACACCATGAACCGCAGCGTGCCTCGATTCGTAACCGTAGAGATCGTGTTAAAACGCCACCGCTGCCCGGTGCCCGGAATGACCGGTGTCTGTCCTTTGCGGCCGTACGTGGTGCCGGCTTGATGGTCGCTGCGAAGCCCCATCTCGTCGCCCCAATGGATTTCTGCCCCTTCGGCCAGAGCCTCCCGGCGTATCCGGGGATACCGCACCTTCAGCCAACGTTTCACCGCTTGGGCATTCTGTTCCCACGCGCGGCGCACTGGCTTCTGCGGCGTGAAGCCCCACCGCTTCAACCACCGACCGATTGTCATCAGAGAGACCCGCACCCCAAATCGCCTCTCCACCAGAGCCGCCACGGCTTCTCGCGTCCACAACACAAAGGGGAGCTTGAGCTGATCCGGTGTTCGGTCGGTAATGGCCCGCACGATCTGGGCCGCCTGCCACCCCTTGAGGCAACCTTCCCACCTCTGTCTCCGTCGGGGGCGTCCTTGCAGCGCTTTGAAACCACCCCTCCGATACGCCGCCATCCACTTGCCGATCGCCGCCCGCGACACCCCAAACACGCGCACCGCTTCTACCTGTTTCATCCCCCCCAGAACGGCCTTCATTACATGGAGGCGGATGTACTCCTGGGCTTCCGGAGGAAAGAACCGAGCATCTTGCTTTTTCATAATGCGCAATCATATCACAACCCTAACAATCTGTCTACTCTAATATGTTCTGGTCATAATGCTCGCGTACATGATCCGGCGGGAACTGAGCCGCGCCTGGGCGCCATTCGATCTCACCGTCGAAGAGGGCCTGGACCAACTCAAGACGCTCTGTTCCACGGAAGTGAAGGTCAAAGGAGGCGGGTCCTGTCTCCGCATCCCCACACCCCGAGAGCAATCCCGCCAA
>JAUYEE010000196.1 GCA_030691545.1 bacterium
TGCGGAGTACGACTACTGGTTCGCCGTGGACGAGATTCGCGTGTCTGGCGTGCAGGTGGTGCAGGAGATCCCGCGGCCGACGATTACGCGGGCGGCAGGGAATGTGACGGTAAGCTGGACGAGCTTTGGTCCGGGACAGTACTCGGTCGAGTACACGACCAACGTGAAGGGGACCTGGACAAAGATTGCGGGTCCGTTCACGCAGACCAGCTTCACCCAAGCTATGCCAGCGGACAAGACCGGATACTACCGCATCCTCGGACAGTAGTCGGTCGTAAAACCGAAGAACGAGACAGCCCCCGTGCCCCGTCCACGGGGGCTGCCTTTTGCGCGGCGCACAAGCAAGAACAACAAGTCCAAGCGCATCTCTCGCAGTGAGATTCTTTTGGCCGCCAGACCTTGCTTCGCATCGCCAGGAACGAATCGCGGGGGCCTTTCGGTTCCTGGGGCTGTTCCTGATATTCGTGGCAAGCCCTATCGCGAAAAATGTGGGAAGGATCACAGCTTTGGACGGAGAAAGGTGAGCAGGTCGAAGAAGAGGTCTGGCCACGGCACGAGGTCCGAGATGCGGAACCACAGGTAGAGGAGCTTTGCTCCTCGCGGCTCTGAGAGCTTGTGCTCGATATATGCCCCGCCATCTCCATACCATTCTCCGTTGGCGCCGACAGCCCGAAAAAGAGGGACGTAGCTGTCCCCTTCGGTCTGACCGAGGTCGTGCACCGGTCGAAATCGGAGGTCACCCCAATCGGGGAAAGGAACGCCCGCTGGAAGGTGAGGAAGGACTTTTGTGTTCACCTGAAACGTCAGCTTGAGCCCCACAGGCGGGGACTCGAATCCGCCGACATGACTGGCGGGGCCTTCGGTCGCGACTCTGGCGCCGGAACCGAGAACGGGCAGGCCAAGCTCGCCCGCTGCGCCTCTTGGTCGCCCGGACTCATCGTAGAAGAATGGGAGTGGCATCTGAGGGACGACCAGCATCGCTCCGCCGTCGGCCAAATATCGCCGGAGAGATACGACGACGTCCGCTTCGTTTGTCGCAGTGCGAACGTAGTGCTCCGTCCCGCAGAAGTAGAGCAGAGGATAATTCTTCACGGTCAGGAGTTCTGGGTTGGCGACATCCTCCCAGCGGAGAAATTCGACATTGAAGCCGAGTTGGCGCAGCCGGATTGCGGAAGTCGAAAGTCCACCGAAAACGCCGATCCGGGCGCCTCGGTAGCTCCTCGCGAGCGCCTGCCACTGGGCGGCTGAAACCTTGCCTTCAGCGTCTTTGCTGACGGGCGAGACTTTGACCGGCGGTTTTGCCAGGAAAGGCTTTGCATGGCCGGCTGTCTTACGCAGATGCAGGTCGCCGAGCTCTAACGTCGGCTCGATCTCGCTCCCCTCGTGAAGCTCGTTGAACGTCGTGACGAAAATCCAGTCGGGGTCGGCGGCAACCGCTTCTTCCCAGACGATGTCGTACAACTTCCCGTCGAAGCGGTCAAGCTTGAGTCCGGGCGTGCGAATTTTCGTGTCGTCGTATCCGGGGAGGACGGTTACCACGGAGATTTTGCGGTGCTCTCGCGCGAGCTTGACCCACTCCTGCGATGTCTTTCTGCCGGTTGTACGAATTTCATCCAGGCTCTTGTTGGTGTATATGCCAACCGGGTTATATGTGTGCACTCCGTCGAAGACCAGTGCGTTGCCGACGGAATAACCATCGGCAATGGCCACAACCTTTGTCTCGGCGATGACTTCCGCCCATTGCTCGAGACTGAGCTGCCCCATCGCGCGGCCGTACACGACAATCACGGGCCTGTTGCCCACTCTTAGAAAGGCGCTGTGCTCGGCATACTGCGATAGGACATACTTGAAATCCGTTATGGCGGTCTGCGGGTCTCGCGGCCTGGGGACGCGCTCGTAGTAAATGGTGGCTGTCATCTTCTGCTTGGCGCATTCGTCGAGGATGAGCGGCATTGCCCTGTCGGAGAAATCGCGCTGCCCCCACCACGAGACAATCACGCCAGTGATTCCCGATTCCTTCATCATCCGAATGTGCTCCCGGACGACTTTCGGGTCGTGGCTGGAATACGGTCCAAGGACCGGATAATGGAGCGATTCGGGAAGGTCCTTCTTCTCGAAATCGGGCCTGCCCCAGTGAGGCCAGCCCCCATCGAACTCCGGAGTCCCATACCACGGGTAATAGAAAGCCAGGACTTCCCTCGGAATGTTCGTGTAGGTCACCTCGCTGCGCTTCGCCATTTCCTGAATGAGGTCGGACGCGGCTGCGAGCGACGTGACGAGCAGACAGGCGAAAAACAGAAAACGCTTCATTTCCGTTCCTCCATTACAAACTGCGTTATTTGCCAACCGATATGCATCTCAGAACATCCTGCTTACGGATTCATCTCTGCGAAGAAAAAACAATCTTCCCAAATCGTTCGGGGTTGTGGAACCAGCCAGCGGTCGGCGACCAGGCTCCAGCGGACACTTTGACCGCGTCTCCCTCGCGCGACCGGTCAATCCGGTACAGGTTCATGCGCCACGTGTCGCCTTCTTTCGGCGGGACGGGTTGAATCCCCTCCAGGGCGCTGTGGGGAATTGCCATCTCCACTGTCCACCGCTTGTCTTTGTCCCCCTGATTCTCGACAGTTCCTTCCACGGCGACGGAATGCTTGATGTCGTAGTTGACCTTGAGAATCGCGTCCACGTCGAACTTCGGACGGCCTGTCTGGCCGCGAATGTCAATTCGCCCGTCGAACAGTGCGTTGAGCGGGTTGACCTCGATCTCGAGGTAGAAGTGAGATTGCCCGATGAAGATTTCGACCACCTCTTCCGTCCAGAGATGCTCATCGCGTCCCCGCATCGTGGCGTGAATGTCCGAATCCTCCGCGACGAAGGCCAAGTAAAGACACTTGTCATCCCACAGCAACTTGGCGGCGGTCGCTGGTTGCATGGGCGAGCCATTCCCGGAATTGTCGAGAAGGCGAATCTCGGTCGCTCGTTCATAGGATGCCTCGTTGAGGTTCCCGTCAATCGAGAGGGGACCGGTCGCCCTCCCGCAAGTGTAGGTGGGGACAGGGGAGAGAGCGGGCGGTTCCGGTGATTCGCTGCCGGATGATTCCGGTGCGGCATTCTCAATAAAGGCCGCGAAGGCCGTTGCCGCGGAGAACAGTGCGATTGAGAGGGCTATTCTGGCGTTCACGTATTTATCCTCCTTGATGAGCGGTTTGCGAGGACAACTGTATCACCAATCCCCACATGGGACAATGGCGCCCGATTCGGGAGAGGGAGTGCCGTTGCATCCGGCCTGCCGCGGGACTTGTGTATTCCCGGTCCCGCGTCCGGGGGAGTGGAGAACAGATAGGGGCGGCGGATGAGCTTCTCTGTTTCCATAACAAAATTAGAGAACAGGCGAAAAAGTGGGCCTTTTCGGGCCTTTTGAGTTTGGGGATGGCGAGGATAATGCACGAGAGCAGAGGGAGATAGGACAAGACGCTGATTTTGCGAAAAGGCCCAGGAGGCATTGTTGAAAGCGCGCCTGATGAATCGGCGAAGAGGCGTAGGAAGTCGCCTCGGGGCGGGAAAGGAGAGAAACCGCGAAGGAAGGAATTTCAGAAGCGGCATTCTGTTGGTCTCGTTGGGATTGGCAGAAGAATTTTTATTTTGGCAGGATTATAGCACGATGATGCTCTTTTGTCAATTCGGAGACAAGGCGGGCTGCACGGTGGCAGGGGAGTTCGCCTTCGGGCCGACTGACCGCAGCCGCTCATGCGCTTCGCTCGCCCGGAGACTATGAAAAGCCTGGCTGCCTATGGCTTTTTTCTAGGGCGCCTGTTGCGTTCGATGTTCTATCGCCAACTCCCGCCATCGGCGGGACAAGAGGTCCCGGAAGGGGCGCGGGAGGGATTCTCCTTTGCGGGCTTGGCGGCTTTGCGAGAGGTTTTCCCAATGCTCGTCAACGCTGCGTGCCGCCTATTTTCAGGGCACAGAACGCAAAATGGGCAGGGGGGAATTTGGACAGGATGACAGGATGGACAGGATTAACCTCGGACACCGTTCGGTGTCCTTTGCAGTTGATTGATTTTTTTGTTGCAGTGGGCGGGAAGGCGATATTATGATTGCGGCAAATGGGGATGTAGCTCAGGTGGTCAGAGCGGTGCGTTCGCAACGCACAGGTCGGGGGTTCGACTCCCCCCATCTCCATTCTCTTTCGCTCTGATTGGTAGGGACTTACGCAAACGCACAGCGTGCCTCTTGTGTGGCTTCTTGGGGGAATGTGACCGCTTTGTGACCGTCATTCGACAGGAGTTCCACCGCCTCACGCTTCGCCTTTTCGGACGGGTGAACATATCGCATGACCATTTTCAACGAGCTATGGCGGAGAATCGCCATCACGGTCGCCGGGTCGGCCCCTCGACTTACCAACCGGGTCGCTGCCGTGCGCCGAATCCCGGTCAGCACCGCGTCAAAATACTCCTGCGCCTGGTTTCCTGGCGGGCGCACAATATTGGCGGCCCGGCTGCGCCTGATGGCGAGAATCGATCCACCACACGTCGCGTCTCTTGTAAACGCCGATGTCATTCACCTCACTTGCAGAACAAGGATTTGACTACTGGAACCGCCTGAATTATCGCGAGAAGCGCGATGACTACGGACAGCACGATCATAATCCAGTTATGTTTCGCCATCCTCAGTGTCAGCTGGTTTGTTGTTTCAGTAGCGCGTCGGAGCTCGCCAAGATGTCCTCCCGCATCATACGCGAGCCTTGCGTTCAGAGTCACCGCCCTCCGCATCGAGTGCATGAAGTTTTCCTCTATGTGTCCATAGCTGGACAGAGTACCTGACGACTCGACGTAAATGTCAGTAAGCTGGTGAAGGTAGTCCTTCGTCTCCATATCTTCCTTGGCTTCGCCTTTGCAGACTTCAAAGTACTGCCTATGCAGTTCCTCGCTGAGTCTATCCACTTCAGCCGAAGAAGGCCGCCCCTGCACTTCGTGGCGCCACCTGGACTTTAGTGACGATTGCTGTTGTGCCCACGTTTTCTTGCTGTTAGTCGGCTTATCGTCCATGGTTTGTCCTCCTTTCACGACAGAAAAGCCTCAGATGGTGATACCGCACTGGGTTCGATCCGGGGGCCTCACGACCTCCCGCCTCTCGGCCGTTCGGTTCGCGCATGAAACGGGCCGGTCCTGTGTCAATTCTGACAGGACAGCGGTGGCCGGGCTTTTCGACTCGCCTGCCTGGGCCCCTCATAACGTCCGCGATTTCACGCGCGATCTCCTCTATAGTGAACTCCGAGGGGCTACGGGAGACCCACGCAGAGGGCAATGGCATGCGCGATCTCGTCCAGCTCTTTTCGGGTCAAGGAGCCCGCCTTCCTGCGGAATCGCTCTAACGCGACGGATTTCACCTGGAAGCAGTCGGCAGCGGATTCCTTTTCCAGCCCGTTCTGAGCGTTAGGGGACAGGTACACCAGCCACGGACGCGTGCCGTATTCCGCTTTCCAAGAGGTGATGGGAACCACAATACGAAGAGGGAGGCGGCCAACGCTGTCAACGCTGATCACAACCGCGGGGCGCGTCTTCTTGATCTCCGCGCCAACGGGAGGATCAAAGTCTATGACCCATATCTCACCCCTACTCGGGTTCGTCAAGGAGGTCTCCTTCGCCAAAGGCCTCAAAGCCGGTCAGCTCCGCGTCTTCGCGGTAATCCTTCTCGGCCAGCGTGGCTGCCTCAGCGAGGATTCTATCTCGTTCTGGCTGAGGCAATTTCATCACTTCCACTGCGGAAATGTATGGCCAGGGGTGTTTCCTTTGCCGCTCCTCGCGTTCCCTGTCGTATCCTGGACAGAGTTCTTCGGCCTTTTCCGGAGTGACGATGCCTTCCTCGAGCGCCCGCAGGGTCATCTGCCTCAGCCTTAGGGGCGACTCTCGGCCTGCAAATTCCACGGGTTCCTTTTTCCGCCATCCGCGGGCGCTGAATCGGGCGCAGAGAGTCCGGAAATGGGCGTCACTTACGATGCTCAGGTCGCGCGCCCTTAGCATCCATCCCATCATACTGAGACCGTGCTTCTGCTTCAGGAGGGCCAACTCTTCGAAACTCAGGCTACGACGGCGGTCCCCAAGCTCTCGCCGTGCCATATTCTGCGGGACAAGGAAGGCGGCCGCAAAACGCTGGGCGAGCTTCTCGCGTTGTTTTTCCTGCATGTCGCCGCATGCCATAACTAAGTGGCCGAGTTCGTGGGCGAGGCTGAAGCGCCTGCGGTCGGGAGGAGATGCGGCATTCACAACGGTCACAGGGTATCGCTTGTTGGCCCAGCCGGACAATCCATGGAACTCCTTTTCAGGGTCGCTGTGCTCGACCACGATTCCGCCGTGGTCCTCAACGACCTGAGTCACGCTTTCGATCGGAGCATCGTCAAGCCTCCATCGTCTCCGAAGTTCCGCAGCGGCGCTCTCAGCGTCCTCGGCGGTCTCTGCGTTGCGCGGCTTGGGAAAATTGGGCGCGTCGTGCGGGTGCAGTGTCTCATAAAGCCAGACCTGTGCTTCGACAATGTCCATCGCCCTTGCTTTGATGCGCTCCTGCCATCGTCTGGCAAAGGAAGCCTGCTTGCGGAAACTCAGCCATTGCACGTTCACGGTGGGCTGTTTGAGGAAGTAATCCGACCGAACACCGAGAATCCTTGCCAAGTTGACAAGCAGGGTGGCGTTGGGACTGCTTCGGCCAAGCTCGTATTTTGACAAGGCCGCTTTCGTAAGGTTCAGGGCCGCTTCAGAAAGTCGGCTAACGACTTCTTGTTGTGTCAGGCCGACGCGCAGGCGCGCCTGCCGCAGACGCTCACTGATCATCGGGGACGCTCCATTCGTTGACTGGAATTGGGAATGTACCATGTTCGTCAACGTTGACAATATAGCGCAAAATCAGAATCCTGTCAACAACAAAATCCACTTGGGGCATGCTACGCGCGGGCGGTGTCAAGCGCAAGTTGAGCCAAGTGGGGGACTCACCGCAGAGAACGCAGAGACCGCGGGGGGGCAATCCCTAGATGAAGCGTTTGTTCGAGCCTGGGCGGTTAGGGAAGGTCGCCTGCCTGCCCGCTGGGCCTCGGCCAGGGAAGGCGGTTTGCGGGCAAGGCAGCCGGACATGTAATCACCGCGCCGAGGCGGGGTGGCTAAGTGCTCCCATTCATAAGTGCGGTAACCTATTACGGATGAATCCGTTTGGCCGAGAAGCCCGGCTGAAGCCGGCTCCAGGCAAGAAGGCTTGTCACCCCCGAGACCACCGCCTGAAGACGGTGGCTAAGGGAAACTGCCGGCTGAAGCCCGGCAGGAGACGGCGCCGCTGAGAAGGGGTTTTTCCGCGTCGCGCGGGCGCGCCTGGCCCGTCGCCGTATTTGGGAAAGCGTGCACTAAGGTATTTTGCCCCGTCGGGGCTTGGCATCTTCTCTTGGGCAGAGCCCTGAAGGGGCGCAATATGCCGTGCCACGATTCTGCAGCCACACGCGAGCGATTTTGGATAGCTTTTTGTTTCGGGGAAGTGTGGTATAATGGCGCTGGCGGGGACGGGTGCGATTTCGACACCACGGTTTACGCCGCCAATGCAAAAGGAGGGCTACCGATGATAAAAACAAGAAAGCGAGCCTTCACTCTGCTTGAGCTCTTAGTAGTTATAGCGATTGTCGCCATTCTTGCCGCACTTCTTCTTCCCGCGATTCAGTCGGCACGGGAACGCGGTCGAGCCGCCACGTGCATGTCGCACATCCGGCAGCTCGCTCAGGCGGTTCACATGTACATCACGGATTCTGACGGGCATTTCCCCAAGACGGCGCCCGCCGGCAGAAACCATCCGAGCGATTGGGTCTGGGGCGGGAACGTTGTCTCGCACCCGCAGGACCCATCAGCTTGCCGTCGAATAGACATCGAGGATGGCGTCCTGTGGACGTACGTGTACAGCGGGTTCAAGCGATTCCAGAATATGCCGGAGGAATGGTATCACTCGCCAGCGAAGAACGTGTATCTGTGTCCGTCGGCCGGGCCCGTGGAGAAGGTGCGAGGGATGAGCTATTCGATGAACTGGAACCTCGATAAGGACTCGTCGGGCGCCACTATGGATCAAGGCGTGATTCTCTCCCGAATCAAGAACCCGTCCTACTGCGTGTTGTTCGTTGACGAGGGATCGGAACTCAACGACGGGTACTACGACGCGAGCGATTTCCCGAATCAGGGAAACCTTCATCTCGGGGGGGCGAACCTCGCGTTCTGCGACGGGCACATCGAGTGGAAGGCCGTCCGAGAGGTTCAGAAAATGCTGGACTTACGTAATTTCATCTGGTGGG
Organism: bacterium; assembly: GCA_030691545.1. Taxonomy (GTDB): domain Bacteria; phylum Auribacterota; class JABMQX01; order JABMQX01; family JABMQX01; genus JAUYEE01. The sequence continues at coordinate 8,315 of JAUYEE010000196.1, forward strand.
AGTAGCCTCTCGCCAAAAGGTTTTCTTGCCGCCGCGCCGTCTGTCTTCCGTCCTACACACCGCTCACCTATCTCCGCATCTCCGCAAAATGGGGCTTGCGCCCTTCGTGATTTTGTGGTAAAATAATGGATAGAAGAGGCGAGCTCCCCTGACGATGCAGAGCCGCAAGAGCCACGGTGAGGCCCCAAGGCTCTGTTTCTTTTATCGGAAGGAGCTGCGTACCGGAATGGAGCAGTTACCAAGAAAAAGGAGATTTGACTTGGCGTTGGTTCGGCCATGGATTCAGAAATCCCTCCGGGCGTTTGTCACGTGTTCCCTTTCCTGCGTATCGCTTCTCTCGTTGGCGTCGTCGGATATTGTCATCAATGAAATCATGTACAACCCGCTCAACGACGCCACGGAAGATGAGCTGGAGTTCGTGGAGGTTCACAACCGGGGCAACGCCGATGCGGACATCAGCGGGTGGCAGTTCACAGACGCCATCGCGTTCACGTTCCCTCAGAACACGTTTCTAAAAGCTGGCGAGTTTCTGGTGGTCTGCTCGGACCCGATGGAAATGGTGTCGCAGTATGGCGTTTACAACGTCATCGGGCCCTTTGACGGGAGGCTGGCCAACGAAGGGGAACACCTCGCCCTGTCCGACGATTCCGCGGAACCGGTCGTCATGGACGAGGTGACCTATGGGACCGGAGGCGACTGGCCGAGCGAGCCGGATGGGCAGGGACCGTCTCTCGAACTCGTGAACCCCTGGGTGGATAACAACGTTGGGGGCAACTGGCGAGCCAGCACACCCCCGGACAACGGCGGCACGCCCGGCGAGCAGAATAGTTCCTACGAGGAAAATGCCCCGCCGGCAATCTATCAGGTAAGCCGGGAGCCGCTGTCTCCGACGTCGAGCCAGACGGTCAACATCAAAGCGACGGTTGCCGGCAATACACCGATGAAGACCGCTCGTCTGACATACGTTCTCGGAGCGAATCCGTCCGGAACGGCAATAACCCTGGACATGACTCATCTCGGCGACGGGCTGTATTCGGCGGTAATCCCCCATCAAGTCACGGGCACCTGGGTCTGGTACATGATCGAGGCGGTTGACGAGGCGGATGCCATCGGTTTATGGCCCCCGGGCGCGCCGATGAGCAAAGCCTGGTATCGCGTCGAGAACATCCCCGCGAAGCCCGGCGAGATCGTCATCAACGAGATCATGTACAACAACACGCTTCAACTGGGCACGGACCTGGAGTGGGTCGAGATTTTCAACACGACCGCCCGCACGATAGACGTAAGCCTCTGGTGCCTGAAGGATAACGAGGACAGCCACGCCTTCTATCTGCCGATGGGGACTTTTCTCACCGCAGGAGGATATTTGGTCCTTTGTTACGATGCGGAACGGACCACCGCAGCCTACGGGATCACCAACGTCATCGGCAATTTCACCTTCCGCTTCAGCGACGGAGGGGCGCAGGTGCGGCTCTTCAATGCCAACGGGTTGTTGATGGATTTGGTCGAGTACGGGGATTCGTCCCCCTGGCCTGACGAGGCCGACGGTCTTGGCGATTCCATCGAGTGTGTCAATCCCTATCAGGATAATTCTCTTTTCAGCAACTGGGCGCCGGGAGCCGACGGCGGCACCCCCGGATTTGGCAACAGCGTTTTTTCGCCCCTGTACAACGACCCGGACATTGTCATCAACGAGATTATGTATCACACGGTGGATGACAACGACGAGGGGCAGTTCATCGAGTTGTTCAACAGGGGCACTCTCTCGGTTAACCTCGGCGACTGGCAGTTCACCCGCGGCATCACTCACACGTTCGCCTCTGGCACGACGATTCCCTCAGGGGGCTTTTTCGTTTTGTGCAAGAATGTTGCGGAGGCTCGCGCGAGATATGGTTTCACGGCGCCGGCAGTTGCCTGGCAACTCGGAAGGCTCGACCACGGCGGCGAGACTCTCGCCCTCGAGAACGATCTCGGCGCGACGATTGACATCGTGAAGTATGATGACGATCCCCCCTGGCCGGTTGCCGCGGACGGATTCGGCTGCTCCCTCGAGTGCATCAATCCGTCTGTGGATAACAACCACCCGCGAAACTGGCGAGCCAGCAGCGGCGAGGCATACTGGCAGTTCGTCCGCCGAACCGGCACAGCCACCTCCAGTCAGCTTTACTTCTACATGCTCGACCGGGGCGAATGCTTGATTGACGACGTGGAGATCACTGAGCTGGACGGGAACGACGACTATGTGCCGAACGGCGATTTCGAGGCCAGCGACGGCGGCTGGTCGAAGAGCGGCACTCATTCCGGCTCGTACCGCGAGTTCGGCACTGCCCATTCCGGAAACGCTTGCATGCACATCGTCGCCACAGGCGAGGGCGGCAGCTTCGCGGACAGCGTCAGCGTTTTCACTGTGCCGGAGCTGGTCTCCGGGCGGTCGTATGTCCTGTCGTTCTGGGTCAAGCACGTCGAGGGCGATCCCAGGCTCTGTTTTCACCTATCCGGGGGAGGGCTTGGCGGCCAGACTGCTCTCGCGGGGAGCGGGCTGCTTTGCTCGCCCGGGGCGCGGAATAGCTCGTTTTCTCCGGACCTTCCTCCTTTTATTTCGACCATCGAGCACTCTCCTCTCATGCCCAAGCCGTACGAAGTGGCGACCATCGCCGCGAGAATCGAGGATGATGCCGAAGTGGCTCTCGTGACGCTCGAATACAAATCCTCTCTGGAAAGCACCTGGATAAGCGTCGAGATGAACGATGACGGGCTGAACGGCGACGCGGCGGCTGGGGACGGGGTCTATACGGCGATGACGACAACTTACCCCTCTCAGACCGTTGTCCAGTACACCGTCACTGCTTGGGACACTGCGGGGAATGCCACGCGCACTCCGGCGATGAACGACCCCAAACCGAATCACGCGTATTTCGTTTACAATCAGGACGTCGTCTCAAAACTCCCCGTTTACTTTCTCAGCATCCCGGGTCTTGCGCTGTACAGTCCGCCGCGGTACGGCTTGAACTACGATAACTACCGCCCCTGCACTTTCGTCTTCGATGGGCGCGTCTATGAAAATGTTGGCATCCGCCTTCGAGGGCACTCGTCACAAAGCGACTCCGTCCGAAAGAAGAATCTCAAGCTTCAATTCGACCGCAGCGACCTCTTTCAGGCATCGTATTACGATGACGGCGTCCGCTCCATCAATCTCCAGGGGATGTGGGCGGACAAGTCCTATCTCCGTGAGAAGCTCTCATACGACCTGTTCGAGAGAATGGGTGTGGCGTCGTGCGCGACTCGTCATACCCTTCTGTACATCAATGGGCAGTATTGGGGTCTATTCTTGGAAATGGAGTCGCCGGGCAGTCGCTACTTGAAACGCAACGGACGCGACGACAACGGCAACCTCTACAAAGCCTACAACACCGGGACCGACGCCAATGGCTTCGAGAAAAAGACGAACGAGACCGACGGGAGCAAGGCGGACCTCGTGTCCTTCCTCTGGGGAATCAACAACACTGCTTATCCTCAGATTACCGATTCTCTGAACCGCTACACCGACGTGGATTCGCAGATTGCCTACAACGCCGTGAACGCCGCTATCAATAACTCCGACGCCCCTCACAAGAATTATTTTCTCTACCATGACCCCACGACCGACAGGTGGGAGATGTTCCCCTGGGACCTCGACCTCACCTATGGGCGCAACTATGAGGTTGCCGGCTCCGACACCGGCGTCTGGAACGATGTCATCCGCTGGAACAACCACATCTTCTTCGCGACGCGCGCTCATCGCAAGAACGACGGACCATGGAATTGCATCATTGACCGCTACTTCTACCCGGAGCCACAGCATGACCCCGTCAACAGCGTTTACACGGAGCCCTTCCGCAAGCAGATGATTGAGACGACGAGGTACGTCCTCGACACGTATTTCACGCCGCGTCTTCAGTACCGGGAGATTGATGCGCTCGTCGGGTTGATCCGGGACGAGGTGCCCCCCGATCGGGCCAAATGGGGGTCCTACAGCTCCAAGGACCTTGACTTACAGCCGCAGGTAACCATCCTCAAAGGCTTCATCGCCGCCCGCAGAGACTATCTATTCACCAACTTCGTCACCGACAAAAACGCGCCCAAACGACCGGGGAACATCGTGCCGCGCGAGGGAGATTACAGGGTTTTCCCGGCGGCAATCCTCCAGCCCACAGCGTTCCGAGACCCGAACGGCGATGCGCATGCCGCGAGTCAATGGCAGATTCGCGAGGATGACGAGTTCTGGACAGAGCTTGTCCTTGACTCTGGCGAAGACACCGAGCACAAAACCTCTTACGAAGTCGCCACTGGCGTGCTCGAGCCGACGAAGGTTTACTGCTGGCGAGTGCGATTCAAAGATAGCACTGGACTCTGGGGAGAGTGGTCGGAGGAAACGTCGTTTGCCATCGGACTCGACACCGACGCCGATGGGCTTTGTGATTCCGTCGAGACGAATTCAGGCGTATTCCAGAGTGCTGCGAACACGGGAACGGACCCGCGAAATCCCGACACGGATGGCGATGGGCTTTCTGACGGGGACGAAGTGAACGTCCACAAGACGAACCCGAATTCGCCGGACACGGACCAGGATGGACTGACCGACCGGGAAGAGATTGCCACCTACGGCACGGACCCGAACAAGCAGGACACCGATGGCGACCTGATGCCGGACCTGTGGGAAATCACCAACTCGCTCGATCCCACCAGCGCCGCCGGGGGCGACGGCGGTGTTGCCGACCTCGATCACGACGGCATCATGAACCTCTTTGAGTATCTCTATGGCACCAATCCGAATGACCCCGACACCGACGCTGACGGGATGAACGACGGGTGGGAAATTCGATACTCCCTCAGTCCCAGGGACTCGAGCGAAGAAAACGGACCGGAAGGCGACGTTGACGAGGATGGATTGACGAACCTCGCCGAGTACAACAGCGGAGCGAGTCCGCGCAACCCGGACACCGACGGAGACGGTCTCGGTGACCTGTGGGAAGTCGAGAATAACCTCGATCCCAACGACGGAACCGGCAATAACGGACCCGACGGCGACCCTGATGGAGACGGTTTGACAAACATTGAGGAAATGCTCGCCGGGACCGACCCCAACGTGGACGATTCCGCCTTCTCCATCCTCTCCCTTCAGCCCAATAACCCCGGGATCGTTTTGTCCTGGCAGAGTCTCGCGGGAAAGCACTATCAGGTGCAGGCCTGTGAGCAACTCGACGGCGAGTGGTCGCCTCTGGGGGAGGAGATGACGGGGAATGGCGAGACCATGACCTTTACGGATGAGACTGCCGATTCGGTCCGGACGCGCTTCTACCGCGTCGTGATGCGCTGAGCGCAATGCCTTGCGTCGCGGGGCCTGCGGCTCGGTGCGAAAAAATGCTTGACAGGGATAAGACACAGTGTTACCGTGATATTGGATATTGAGAAAAGGTGTGTCTGGAGATATGATGAGCATTTGCACGCTCTACAACGTTGCACTCGTCGTGGTTGTGCTTCTCGGGCTCGCCCTATTGGTGCTGGGCGGGCCAGTGGGGAGAGGATCACTTGTGACGGTCTCCAGCGCACCATAAGCCAGAAGACAACATAAGGAATCTCAACCCACTGTCCAAAAGATGGTGGGTTTTTTGTTTGCGAAACAGAAGCCCTGCGGAAGGGGCCGAAGAGGTAGATGATTTTTTGACAGGATAAACAGGATTTTTCAGGATATTGCTGGGGGCCGGACCCGCTGGTGGTTATCGCGAGGCCGGCGCCGGCGGCCCACAAGCATCCAGGTGACACAGACAAAGAACATCGCCAGAATTCATGGGAGCGAATTATGAGAAGCGACGAAGTGAAGAAGGGATTGGAGCGTACGCCCCATCGCGCGCTCCTTTATGGCACCGGCATTACGGAAGGGGATTGGAACAAACCCTTCGTCGGGATCGCCAGCAGTTTCACCGACCTCATCCCCGGCCACACGGGGATGCGTGCCCTGGAGCGGGCCATTGACAACGGCGTGCACGCGGGCGGTGGGCGTCCCTTCATCTTTGGGGTGCCGGGGATTTGCGACGGGATTGCCATGGGGCACACCGGGATGAAGTACTCTCTTCCGAGCCGCGAACTGATAGCGGACATCATTGAGACCGTCTGCGAGGCGCATCGGTTGGACGGTCTGGTGCTCCTGACTAACTGCGACAAAATCACACCCGGAATGATTATGGGACTGGTGAGAGTGAACGTCCCCGGCATCGTGGTGACCGCGGGGCCGATGCTTTCCGGGAGGTATCGGATGCGCCGGCTCTCCTTCGTTCGCGACTCGTACGAGCCGATTGGCGAAGTCCAGGCGGGGCGCATGTCCATCGAGGAAGCAAGAGAGTTGGAGAAAAGAGCCTGTCCGGGACCCGGCTCCTGCCAGGGCCTGTACACGGCGAACACCATGGCCTGCGTGACGGAGGCTATGGGGCTTTCTCTCCCCGGATGCGCGACGGCGCTGGCGGTCTCGGCGGACAAGATTCGCATCGCTTACGAGAGCGGGCAGCGGATTGTCTCGCTGATTGAGAAGAATATCCCCGCCCGGAAAATTCTGACCCGCGAGGCGATAGAAAATGGGATTCGCGTGGATATGGCTCTCGGCGGGTCCACGAACACCGTTTTGCACATTCCGGCAATTGCGCACGAGGCTGGAATGGATTTTCCCCTGGAGGCGTTCGACGTGATCAGCCGCAGCACGCCGCACATCTCCAGCATTTGCCCAGGAGGCGAGTACTTCATGGAGGACCTGGAGTTCGCCGGGGGCATTCCTGCGGTCATGAAGGTTCTGTCGCCGAAGTTGAATGATGCGATGACGGTGTCCGGGCGAACAGTCCTGGAGATCGCCGCGGACGCGGAAAGAAACGATGAGGACATTATCCGCGACCTCGACAAGGCGTATCACGCCGAGGGCGGCATTGCCATCCTTCGCGGTAACCTCGCTCCGGCAGGCGCCGTGGTCAAACAGAGCGCTGTTCCGGAGAAGATGCTCGAGTTCGAAGGCGAGGCGAAGGTTTTTGATTCCGAGGAAGAGGCGATGAAATCCATCATGGCGCGAAAAGTGAAAGCGGGCGACGTGGTCGTCATCCGCTACGAGGGGCCGAAAGGCGGGCCGGGCATGAGGGAGATGCTCTCTCCGACGGCAACCGTGGTGGGAATGGGCCTGTCGGATTCCGTGGCGCTGCTCACGGACGGGCGGTTCTCCGGCGGGACGCGGGGTCCGTGCATCGGGCACATCTCCCCGGAGGCGATGGAAGGCGGACCCATCGCAGTCGTCCAGAACGGCGACCGAATCCGGATCAGCGTACCAAATCGGAGGGTTGACGTGGTGCTTTCCGACGAGGAGATCGAGCGACGCCTCGCCCGCTGGCGAAAACCGTCTCCGCGAGTGACCACCGGTTGGCTCGCGCGGTATGTCAAACACGTAACTTCCGCCGGGACCGGCGCCGTGCTGGAGTAACCGGCAGGTAATGGAAAAGGATTCTCCACTATTAGGTCAGGGAGTGTTGCTATGAAAGGAGCTGAAGTCGTTGTTGATTGTCTCGTCAAGGAAGGGGTCGAACACATGTTCGGCATTCCGGGCGGGGCGGTTCTGGACATCTGTGATGCGTTGAACAAGTCGCCGATTCGATTCATTTTGACCCGGCACGAACAAGGAGCCGCGCACGCGGCCGACGGCTATGCCCGGTCAACCGGGAAAGTCGGTGTTTGCCTGGCGACGTCGGGTCCGGGGGCGACGAACCTCGTCACCGGCATTGCCACGGCGAACATGGATTCTGTCCCGATCGTAGCGATTACGGGGCAGGTGCCAACCCCCATGATTGGCAACGATGCCTTCCAGGAAGCCGATGTCACCGGCATCACCCGTCCCATCACCAAGCACAACTACCTGGTGAGGGATGTGGATGAACTCCCCCATGCCATCAAGGAGGCGTTCTACATCGCCAGGACCGGCAGACCGGGCCCTGTGCTCGTTGACATCCCCAAGGACGTTCAGCAGAAACGCACGGCTGCCCGGTACCCGGAGTCCGTGAACCTCCCGGGATACAAGCCGACCGTCAAGGGTCACCCCAGGCAAATTCAAAGGGTCGCCGAGGCAATCAAGGCGTCCAAGAAGCCTCTCATCTACGCCGGGGGAGGAGTCATCATCTCCGGTGCGAGCAAGGAACTGTACGAGTTGGCGCACAAAGTCGGCATTCCCGTCACGACCACCTTGATGGGCCTGGGGGCATTCCCGGAGACGGATGACCTTGCCCTGAAGATGCTGGGGATGCATGGGACGCGATATGCGAATATGGCAGTCATGGAGTGCGATTTGCTCATCGCCATTGGCGCCCGCTTTGACGACCGAATCACGGGCAAAATCTCCGAGTTCGCCCCCTATGCAAAGGTCGCTCACATTGACATTGACCCCTCGTCCATCAGCAAGAATGTCACCGTTCATATTCCGGTGGTCGGGGATGTCCGCGAGGTTCTGAGCGACCTGAACAAATTGGTCCAGAAGGCCGACTCCGACGAATGGCTCCAACAAGTCAAGCGGTGGAAGGAGCAGTACCCGCTGGCCTATCAGCCGAGCAAGAACGGGCGCATCCGCCCGCAGCAGGTCGTGGAAGAAATCTATCGTGCGACGGAGGGAAAAGCCATCATCTGCACGGAGGTCGGGCAGAACCAGATGTGGGCGGCGCAGTTTTACAAGTACACGATCCCGCGGCAGTTCCTCTCCTCGGGCGGGCTGGGGACGATGGGCTACGGTTTCCCGGCGGCTATCGGCGCCCAGGTCGCCAACCCGGACAAAATCGTTTTCGACATCGCCGGCGACGGCAGCATCCAGATGAA
>JAUYEE010000217.1 GCA_030691545.1 bacterium
TAAGGGGCCGAAGAACCCCGTGGAAAACGTGAGCTGGGATGATGCGCAGGAATTCGCCCGAAAGCTCTCTCAGAAGGAAAACGTCACCTACCGCCTGCCGACGGAGGCTGAGTGGGAGTACGCCTGTCGCGCCGGGACAACGACGGAGTTCTACTGGGGGGACGACGTTGGTGTTGCGCAGATCGGCCGATACGCGTGGTGCGCTGGGAACTATGATTGGAGGGAGTCGGGATCCAAGCCTGTGGGGCAGAAGAAACCGAATGCCTGGGAGCTGTACGACATGAGCGGGAACGTGTGGGAGTGGTGTCAGGACTTGTACGTGGACAAGTACCCCACGGAGAGCCAAACAGACCCCACAGGCGCTGCCGGCGGGTCCGACCGCGTCCTCCGCGGCGGCGGGTGGAACAGCTACGCGTTCAGCTGCCGCTCCGCGGATCGCAGCGGGGGCTCGCCGTCCCGCCGGAACGACGGCTTGGGCTTCCGCCTCGTGAGGACAATTCCGTAGTGCTTGCCGTCAATTTCGCTCGCAGGCACGGCTTTCCCGCGTCCCGGTAGGGGCCGCGGTAGCGGCAGCGGGAAGCCGTTGGAAGTGGCACGGGCTTCTAGCCCGTGGATGTACCGCAGGCGTCCCCGCCTGCATCCCTTCAACATGGGCAAGATGCCCATGCCACCTCATCGGAAGCGGGACCGCCTGCAAGACGGCAGGCAGTCAGAAAAGACGGACATTTCACGATTGCGCACCTTATCCTGTTCCACCCTAACTCCGTCTCCTGCGTCCGCAGAATCCTCGGCCTTTCCGGGCTTTCTCTGTTGCCACCCGGTTACAGGGTCCAGCCTTTGCGGTAGTCGCGGCGGATGTATTGTTTGGATTTGGGGGCGCTCGCGGCTTCGAGGCGAGCGGCGTTCCAGTACAGTTTCTCGCCGCTGCGATAGGAAACGTTCGCCAGGAGCGCCGTCTCGGTCAAGGGGCCGGAGTAGCCGAAATTGCACGTGGTCGGGCTGCCGGTCTTGCACCCGACGAGCCACTCTTTGTGGTGCCCGATCGAGTCGGGGATTGTCTTCGGCGGGGGAGTGAAATCGGCGAACTTCTCCTCGGGGAACAGGTTCCACTGATTGTAGTCTGCCATGAGCATCCCCTTCTCGCCGACGAACAACACGCCCGCATCCCATTTGGGCAAATTCACTTCGGCCAGGAGCGCGGGTCGTTTGTCGCCTCCGTACCAGGTGAATTTGACCGGCGGAAGACTCTCCCTCGCGGGGAATTCGTACCGAGCGATGATCCAGAGAGGGCACGATTCCGGATGGACGGGCGGGCCTTCCGCTTCGACCATTGTGGGATACCGCAGCTTCAAAGCCCAGAAAACCACGTCAACGTAATGGCAGAAGAAATCACCTAAGCCGCCGTTTGCGAAATCCCACCAGCCGCGCCACGCGAACGGCACGTAACAGGGATGATAGGGCCGGAAAGGAGCCGGGCCGAGCCACAGGTCCCAGTCCAGGGTTTCGGGAATCGGCGGCGTGTCTTTTGGGCGGTCACCGCCGCTGTAGTTGGAGGGATGCCAGACATGGACTTCGCCGACCCGCCCGATGGCGCCCGATTGGACCAACTCCACGACCCGACGGTAATTGTCGCCCGCGTGAATCTGCGTGCCCAATTGCGTGCACAGCTTGTTCTTTCGGGCAATGTCAGCCATTACCCGGGCTTCATAGACCGAGTGGGTCAAAGGTTTCTCGCAATAAAGATGCTTTTTGAGCTTCATCGCCATGACGCCGGCGGGAGCGTGGGTGTGATCGGGCGTGGCGACAACGACTGCGTCAATCTGCTTCTCCATTTCGTCGAACATCTTGCGAAAATCGCGGTACTTTTTCGCGTCCGGGTGACGCTTAAAGGACCCCGCGGCATGCTTTTCGTCCACGTCACACAGCGCCACGATATTGTCTTCTGTCGCCACCTCTTTCAGGTCTTCGGCTCCGCGCCCGCCGCAGCCAATCACGGCGATGTTGAGCTTCTCGTTGGCGGCGAATGTCCGGATGTTGCCGAGACGCGTGACCACGAGAAAACCCGCCGTCGCGGCAGCGCTGGACTTGATGAACTCACGTCTGGTGGTGGTCTTTTTCATGGCGACCGTTCCTTTCATGAATGCTCTTGACGATGGATATTCCAGAGACGGGTGCGGGCAGAAACCGGCTCCTAACCCGCTGTCTTTGCATCCCTGACTTTGTCGGGAGCTTCTTAACGGCCTTGATTGAGGAAGGCTTTTTCGCAGGACGGCTGTGGGTATTCCGGATGCGACACGAAGACCGGGCGTCTGAGGTCCCCCCTGCGACGATGCGCACCGGCAGGTGTTACGACTCGGCCCGGCGTTTTTCCTTCACGCGAGCCTTCTTGCCGACCTTTTCCCGGAGATAGTACAGCTTCGCTCGCCTCGCCCGGCCGTGCCTTTGGACGGCGATTTTCTCCACCATCGGCGAGTGCAGGGGGAAAACCCGCTCCACCCCCTCCCCGAAGGATACCTTTCGCAGGGTGATCCGCTCCGCAAGTCCGGACCCCTTCCGGGCGATGACAACGCCTGTGAAACTCTGCGTTCGGACACGGTCGCCCTCCACGACTTTCGTCTGAAGTTTGAGCGTATCTCCGATGGAGAAGGAGGGGATGTTCTCCTTCATCTGTTCTTTTTCAAGCTGCTTACGTAAGTCCATCTTCATCTCCTTGCAACAAGTCAGGCCTCACTTTCTGGGTTCGCTCCAGGGCCTTGTGCTCTCTCCACTTCCGGATTTCCTGGTGATTCCCGGACAGGAGAATCTCCGGAACCTTCATCCCGCGAAACTCCGCCGGTCGCGTGTACTGGGGGTAATCCAGTATGCCGCTCGTGAACGACTCTGTCTGAGCGGACTCGTCGTCCCCCAGCACCCCCGGAATCAGCCGCACCACGCAATCCACCACCACCATCGCGGGCATTTCACCGTTGCTTAACACGTAATCGCCGATGGAAATCTCCTCGCCCACCAGCACCGTGCGAATCCGCTCGTCAATCTCCTCGTAGTGCCCGCACAGAAGGACCAACCGCTCCCGGCGAGATAGCTCCTCCGCCTTTGTCTGGCTGAACCGCTGTCCCTGGGGCGTCAGGTAAATCAGCGACCGCGCCGGGGCGCCGATGCTCTCGACGCACTCGAACACCGGTTCCGGCTTGAGCACCATGCCGGGCCCCCCTCCGAACGGCCGGTCGTCCGCCTTTCGGTGACGGTCGTGGGTGTAGTCCCTTATGTTGTGCAGATGAATCTCGACCACGCCCTTTTCGCGCGCCCTCTTGACGATGCTCTCGTCAAAGGCGCCGCGAAAAATCTCCGGGAAAAGGGTCAGGATGTCAATGCGCATTCACGCCGAGTTCCGAAAACAATTCCGTCCATCGGGAGAAAAGCTGCACCCGTTGGCGACATGGCCTTTTGGGCGCCGAGATCGTCCAGCGGCGCCGTCCACCACGCGATGGAATGCGTGCCTCTGGTGAATCCGCGGCCCGTCTGTCCCGGCCGCTATTCTAAGATCTCCAGCACCGCCCGCTGCCTGTGCTTGGCCGCGGTTGTCGTCAGCAACGTTCGGATGGCTCGGATGGTCCGGCCGTTTTTCCCGATGATTTTGCCGATGTCGGTTTTATTCACTTTCAGCTCGAAGACCATCGTCTTCTCGCCGTCTATTCTCCTGACCTCAACCTGTTCCGGATAATCCACGAGGCTCTTGGCGATGAACTCGACGAACTCCTTCAACTCAGAGATGCCTTTATCCTGCTCTGGCTTCTCCGGAACAGCCGGTTTTTGCTCGTTCTTTTCCCTATTTTTTCGTGACCAGAATGCCGCCATTTTTCAACACGCTCTTTACTTTGTCTGTAGGTTGGGCGCCCACTCCCAGCCAGTATTTCACTCTCTCTTCGTTCACCACAACCTTGTTCGTTTCCTTCCTGGGGTCATAGTGCCCCAGTTCCTCTATCGCCTTTCCATCTCTGGAACTTTGCGAATCCGCGACGACCACCCGAAAATACGGCTTGTTCCGGGCGCCGATTCGTTTGAGTCGGATCATGACTGCCATGCAGAACCTCCCATTTTCATCATCCCTTTCTGGAACTTGCCCATTCTCTTCATCATCTTTCTGGCCTGCTCAAATCCTTTCAACAATCGGTTTATCTCCTGCACGGATGTGCCGCTGCCCCTTGCCACCCTTTTTCTGCGGCTGCCGTCCAGGAGATGAGGATTCCGCCTCTCCCCCGGGGTCATGGACTGAATCATCGCCTCAACCCTCTTTAGCTCCTTCTCGCCGAGTGAAACTCCTTTCAGTTGATTCAAGCCCGGCATCATGTTCAACACGGACTCCAGCGACCCCATCTTTCGCAGCGAATGCAATTGGTTGAGGTAGTCCTCCAGGTCGAGCCCGTGCTTTCGCATCTTCTGCTCGAGGCGCTCCGCCTCTTCCTGGTCAATCGCCTCCTGCGCCTTTTCTACCAGCGTGACCACGTCGCCCATCCCTAAGATCCGCGACGCCATCCGATCCGGGTGGAACAGCTCCAGGTCGTCAATTTTCTCTCCGATGCCCACCAACTTGATGGGTTTACCGGTGACCGCCTTGATAGACAGCGCCGCTCCGCCTCGCGTGTCGCCGTCGAGCTTCGTCAGAATGGCGCCTGTGATGTCCAGTGCCTTGTCGAAGGCGCTGGCAATGTTCACCGCGTCCTGGCCAGTCATCGCGTCCGCCACCAAAAGAATCTCCCTCGGCGACAACCGCGATTTCATCGCCCGCAGTTCCTCCATCAGCTCCTCGTCTATATGGAGCCTCCCCGCCGTGTCGAGGATAACCGTGTCGAGGGAATGGTCTTCCGCGAAAACCACAGACCTCGCCGCGATGCTCACGGCATCCCGGTCGCTCCCCGGCTCGTACACGGCCTCGCCGAGCTGACGGCCCAGCGAGACAAGCTGCTCCAGCGCCGCGGCTCGTTTCGTGTCACAGGGAACGAGGAGCGGTTGCCGTCCCTTCTTCTTGATTCGTCTGGCCAGCTTCGCTGCGGTAGTTGTCTTCCCTGACCCTTGCAGGCCGACCAGCATGATGACCGCCGGCGACGACGAAAGGTCCAGTTCCCTCGCCGAAACCCCCATCAGGTTCACCAGTTCCTCGTGCACGATCTTGATCAACTGCTGCCCCGGCAGAACGCCCCGCAGCGTTTCCTGACCGATCGCCTGTTCCTTGACTTTTTCGATGAAGTCCTTGACGACCTTGTAATTAACGTCCGCCTCCAACAGCGCAAGGCGAACCTCCCGCACAGCCTCCGCAATGTTCGACTCGGAGAGCCGTCCATATCCGGCGATCTTTCTGAAAACGCTTTGCAGCCTTCCGGATAGACTCTCAAACATGGTTCCGATTCCGAGAAAAAGAGTCCTGCGACAAAACAGAGATGTTACCGGGAAATCGCGCTTCTGGCAAGCTTTTCAGTCCGATTTCAACCTTCGGATCTTGGCGCCGAGCCGGGCGAGCTTGCTCTCGATATCCATGTATCCCCTGTCTATGTGATAGATTCGGTGGATCAGCGTTTCTCCTTCTGCCACAAGCCCGGCGATAATCAACGCGGCACTCGCCCGGAGGTCTGACGCCATCACTGGCGCCCCGCTCAGCCCGTTGACCCCGCGGACAAGCGCGCTGTTGGTGTCCATCGTGATGTCGGCGCCCAGACGGGTCAGTTCCCCAACGTGCATGAACCGGTCCGGGTAAATCTTTTCCACGATCCGGCTCACTCCCGGCGTGACGCACATCATGGTCATGAACTGAGCCTGCAAATCCGTCGGAAAACCCGGATAGGCCAGCGTCGTCAGGTCCGTCGCTCTTCGGGCGTCGGAGGCTTGTACACGAATTCTCTTGTCTCCGATGGAGACCTCGGCGCCGGCGTCCTTCAACTTCGCTGTCACGGCTTCGAGATGCCGGGGTTCGGCCCCGAGAACTGTCACGTCCCCACCGGTCGCCGCCGCGGCAATCATAAAGGTCCCGGCTTCGATTCGGTCCGGAATCACCTCATGTTCCGCCCCGTGGAGCGCCTTTTGCCCCTCAATGACCAGTGTTGGTGTTCCCGCGCCGGTGATCTTGGCCCCCATCTTGGTCAGGAAGTTTACCACGTCGGCCACTTCCGGCTCACAGGCCGCGCTCTCGATGATTGTCTCTCCCTCGGCCTTGACGGCCCCGAGCATCACATTGACCGTGGCGCCGACGCTTGAACCGAAGGGCCCTCCTAAGAAAATCCTCGCCCCTTTCAGCTTCTTTGCCTCGACGATGAGATACCCATGATGCTTCTCGATCGTCGCGCCCAACTGCGAAAGGCCCTTGATGTGAAGGTCAATCGGCCTCGGTCCGATCACGCAGCCGCCCGGCAGCGAAACGACCGCCTTGCCGAGCCTCCCCAACAGGGCCCCGAGCACATAGATCGAGGACCGCATTTTTCGGACGAGCTCGTACGGAGCCTCACAGTTCTCGAGGGTCGAGGGGTCAATGGTCACATCTCCATCAAAGCTCCGCTTCGTGGTGACCCCCGTCGCCTCGAGGATCATCAACATCGTGTCCACGTCCCTCAACCACGGCGCCTTGCGAATGACCGACGGCGTCTCCCCAAGGATTGCCGCGGCTAAGATCGGCAGCACCGAATTCTTTGAGCCGCTGACCTCCGCTTCCCCCCGGAGACGTTCTCCACCCCAGATGACGAACTTATCCATAGTTCTCCTGTCGCTCCTTTGCCAGGATGGTTCACGCCGGTAACAAACGCAGCCATAGAGCGGAGTGCCGCCGCCCCGCCGCGTCATCTCGGACGGAAAAGCGAAGAGGCCAACGAGCGATTTCCCGGCGGAAACCTACCGGTCTCTCTTCTCCTTGGCCCCGCATTCCTCTCCGGACGCCGCGAACGTAGCGATGACAACCCTCTCGATGTTATTATAATCCTTGCGGCTTGCCATGTCTATGTATTTGTACGCGTTCTGCAAAAAAGCCATCACTTCTTCCCTCTGTCCTTGGCCAACCTCCAGGAAAATCTTTCCTCCCGGTTTCAGGGACGAGGTAGCCGACGCGATAATTCTGACCAAGCACTCCAACCCCTTTCTCCCCGCGAGAAGCGATTCCCGCGGCTCGAATCGCCGGACCTCCTCCGGAAGGCTTTCCCAATCCTCTTCCGAGATGTACGGGGGGTTACTCGCGATGACATCGGCTTTCGGCGCCCCATGCTCGATGTAGGGCGCGAACAGGTCCCCGTGCAGGAGAACCACCCGCTCCCCTACGCCGTTTCGCTCGGCGTTGTCCTTCGCCACGGCGATGGCTTTCGCCGAGATGTCCGACGCGTACACCCGACAATTCGGCACATTCGACGCCACGCTCACCGCGATGCAGCCGCTGCCCGTCCCGACGTCGTACACAATGATTTCCTGACTCTCCGGGAGACTTCGGATGTGCCGGATGACCTCTTCGACAAGAAGTTCCGTCTCCGGTCGAGGAATGAAAACGCCTTCGGGAATCTGAAAGGGGAGCGAGAAAAACTCGGTTTTTCCGAGGACGTATTGAAGGGGCTTATGGGCGGCGCGCGCTCTCATCAACTCCCGCAGCGCGCTCAGTTGCTCCTCCGTCACCGGCCGGTCGTGCTCCAGGTACAGCTCGAGTCTCGACTTGCCGAGCACATCGCACAACAACAGCTCCGCGTTCCGTCTCGGCTGCGGGATGCCCTTCGCTTTCAGATAGTCCGCCGATAGAGCGAGGATGTCTATGATTCGCTGCATTCATTCATCTTTGGGGTAGTTTGGCGAGCTCTGTCGGCTGGTTCTCGTGGTTCAACAGGGGAGAGATGAGTGGGTCGAGGTCCCCGTCGAGTATCGAGCCTAAGTCGTAAACCGTCAGCCCGATCCGGTGGTCCGTCACGCGGTTCTGCGGGAAGTTATACGTCCGAATCTTCTCGCTCCTGTCCCCGCTGCGAACCTGCGCCCTTCTCGCCTCGGCGGTCTCATTGTCCTGTCTGGCTTGCTCCATTTCCAACAGCTTCGCCCGGAGATGCCGCATCGCCTTTTCTTTGTTCTGGCGTTGAGACCGCTCGTCCTGGCACTGAACGATAATTTTGGTCGGAAGGTGCATGATCCGCACCGCGGAGTCCATGGTGTTGACGCTCTGCCCGCCGTGCCCGGAGGCCCGGAACACGTCAATGCGGATGTCCTTCGGGTCAATCTCCACATCCACCGGGCCCGGTTCCCGCAGCACTGCCACGGTCACCGCGGACGTATGAATCCGCCCGCTGGCTTCCGTCGCCGGAATCCGCTGCACCCGGTGGATGCCGCTCTCGTACTTCAGTTTTCGATATACCGATTTTCCTGTCACCTCGAAGATAATTTCCTTGAATCCGCCTACCTCTGTCGGGTGACTGTTCAGGGTGACGAGTTTCCACCCCTGCGAGTCCGCGTACCGCGAGTACATCCGAAACAGGTTTCCCGCGAACAGGCTCGCCTCGGCTCCGCCCGTCCCGGCCCGTATTTCCATGATGGTGTCACGGTCATCGTCCTCGCTCCCCGGTCGCAGCATATCCTGCAATTCCTCTCGCAATTTCTCCTCGGTCTGCTCGAGGGAGGCGATTTCCTCCTCAACCAGGGTTCGCAGTTCCCGGTCGTCCGAAGCTTCCCGAAGAAGTGTCCGGTCCTCTGCGATCGCCAGCGAGACTTTCTGGTAGTTGGCGTACTTCTTCACAATCCGGGAGAGCTGCGAGTGTTCTTTGCTCAGTTGCTGGAAGGTGCGCCGGTCCCCCGCCACCGCCGGGTCACCCAGCCGCGCTTCCAGCTCCTCTTTCCTCGCTTTGAGTGTCTCGACGACCGCCTCTAACTCGTCCATGACACCAAGCCGTCCTTATTCGGACGTTTTCTTGCCGCCGTACATCTTCCAGAACCGTTCGACCCGCCCCGCTGTGTCAACGTACTTCTGCTTGCCCGTGAAAAACGGATGGCAGTTCGAGCAAATTCCGACGTCTATCCTCGGGACCGTGGACCGCGTCTTGATGACGTTTCCACACGCGCAGGTGATGACCGATTCGACATACTCCGGGTGAATTTTTTCCTTCATCCTTTATCCTCCATTTACCTACTGAGGCGAAATCCTGACTCGCATATGGAACAGGGAAGCGCCACGTTTTGAGGGCATTCTGGCGGGGAGTAACCCGCTTTCCTCATAGTTATTATTATACCGGACAGGACAAAGAAGGACAACAGGGGGCCGCTACGGCGGCGGGCCTTGCGCGCGGAGCGCATTTCCCGCTGCGCATAGAGAAAGCCCTTCACAGAAGGGCCTTCTCTCGTACGAAAAGGGTCGAAGTCTCCCTTTCCTTCGCTCTCTATCGTTTAGTCCTTGTCAGGGAAACTTACTCGCTTTACGTGTCGGTTACTTAGTTGCCGCTGGCTCGGCGTCCTTTTCTGTATCAGCTTCTTTGTCTTTCTTTCCGCATCCGACAATCGCCGTCGAGACAAACATTCCCAGCAGGACTAACATTAGCCACTTCCTCATAGCTCATTCACCTCCTTTCGCGCGACACGAACCACCTGTGTGGGGGGTCACCATCGTACCCCCCGGTAACAAAAACAGTCATCTTTCGGCGTCCCGCCGAACCCCCGCAGGCTGCGGGGAAACTTCCCTCCTTGTTTTACTCGTCGCAATATAACACCCCCCGGAAACCAATGCAAGCTTTTTTTGTCAAGAAAAAATCGGGTCTGCCCCCTCCTTTTTAGGGCAGATGGCAGCCTGATTTTTGCTATACTATACCCGTCCTTCGCGAAGAACACAACACTTTTTTTCAGCGTTGCGCTCTTGGGAGTTTCCCGAATCACGGGGTCCTCGTCAGGTGTTCCAACGCTCGCGCCAGCCCCGCTCGAGCCTCGTACAGCTTCTGCGGGTCGGTCTCGTAGTCTGTCAGACTCCGCACCAGCCTGTCAACCGCCTCCATCGCTTTTTCGCCTTCGGCAACGGCTTGGGCGGCCGACGCATCCGCCTTCTTTTTGAGCCGTTCAGTCTCCCGGGTGAGAAGATAGAGATACTCCCTGTCTTCCAGACCCTCCCTGAGCATCTCGAAGCGAATGGAGTTAATCGGCCCGCAAACCATCGCCTTGTCGGGTTTCTCTCTTGTCGGAGGATAGAGGAGTCTGCCGTCGCCGTTGCCCCAGGTTCCTCCATCGGGGGAGTAGGACATGGCGGTTTGCCAGGGATTCTGCGCCCAGTACGTGACCGACCAGTAGAGGCTTCCGTTTGTCCCGAACTTCTCAATCATCCAGAACCGGATGCGGTGGTTGATCGCGGGGTGGTCAATGAAGTTATTCGGATAGGGATGATGCGGCCCGCAGCAGACGTACCACCAGACGGATTCTCCGAGAGCCTGCCTTTCTTTCGCCCGCTCCGGATGGAAAAGGCTCAGCACCGGCACCCACAGGTTCACCCCGCCGTAGAAGACCGGGACCGGCGCCGGGTCGTGGCAGAACGTCAGCAGCCGCCGGAGGCGGGGGTCGGCTTCCTTCAGGAACATCATGCTTTTCAGGACCTCCTGGTATTTGTCGGGCGGCGGCTCGTCTATCCAGTAGTCGTATGCTTTCCCTATCCAGCCTTTCTCTGCGAGATGGTCGCAGACCCGCCGAATGACTTCCGCCTTCAGCTTCTTTTCGTCCTCCGTGCTCCATTGGGGCGAGATGTCGAAGCCGGAAACGATGGAGGCGAAGTTGAACGTCGTGAAGGCGAACTCGTCCAGGTACTTGTGTGCCGCTTTATCGAAGTCACTGAAGTCGAGCTGAATTCTCTTGCCCGGGTCGTCCGCCTTCGGGTCTATCCGGCACTGGATCGGGTGAAACCGCATCGGGTCGTACGGCGAAATGCGGTGCTTCGCGCAGTTCTGCATGTAGAGGTCGTGAACCTGTTCCGTGTCCTCGCGGCTCGTGAGTCCGTGATAGTCGGCATTGACATAAACCCCGTAAGCCGTCTCCGTATGCGTCTCCTTCGGGAGAGTGAAGTCGTACACCTCCAGCAGAACGGGTATGGGGTCCAACGGCCAGCCGCCGACGGTCAGAGTGATTTCACCGCGATGCACACCGGCCGGTGTATTCGGGGGCACGTACACCGTGCACCAAAATGGCTGATTCTGACGGGGCTTGAGAACGAGGGAGGCTTCTCCCGCACCTGAATCACCAGTGGCACGATGCCCACCCCACGCAGGCAGGGGATCGGGGTACATCCCAACGTGTCCCAAGCGGTCGGTGGGCTTCTCAACCTTCACGTACTCGACTAAGTTGACCTCGACATTCTTCGCCGAGATGACGGTGCCCGAGTCGCTCTTGAAATCGCTCACGTCAACGAAGTTCAATTCGGGGACTTCCACCGTTGGTCTCAAAACCAACTGAAAGGGCTCGTACTCATTCCTCGCCGCGCTGATCTTGATGGCGTCAGCCTTGCTCTTTGGCGCGTCCGTCTCCCGGAAAACCTTGTAGGTTCCCTCCGCCCACCAGATGCACCCTTCCGGGTATTCGCGCACGAGGTGGCCGAAGCTTTCTCCACAAAAAGAACGACACGCGACGCCCACAGCGAGCGCCGCGGTGACCAAAAACACGACCGGCGACATGCCTCTTGTCCTGCTCATCACGCTCCTCCGTTGCTATCCGGTTCGACCGTCTCGAGTTCCTGGCAAAACCTGTCTCGAAATCAATCTCAATCCTAAGCTTTTCCAGGCGGGCTGTCAAACACCGTCCCCGGGCGGGCGCGGCCGTGTACCGCGGGGCAGTCCTTCATGAACGTCGTTCACTTGGAGGGAATCCGAGCAGGGGGAAGTATTCATAAGCAGGGAAAAACAGTTCCCCCGGGGGATCTCGTGTCAGGGCGGTCGGAATCTACCCGGCCTCTGCGTTCGCTCAACGGTCTGTCATGCGTCTTTTACTTGCCGAGGGAGGCAATAGAAGAAGGGCGACAAAGCGGTTGACCGCGACGGTCTCACAAAGGTACAATTTCTGTCAAGCAGGAAGCCTCAACGGAGTACTTCAAGGCAGTACCCCTGGCATCGCCCCCGATGAGAAAAGTCATCGCCATAGCCAACCAGAAAGGAGGGGTCGGGAAAACGACGACCGCCGTAAACCTGTCGGCATGTCTGGCGAGGGCGGGCATCCGCGTTTTGCTGATTGACTTTGACCCGCAGGGGAATGCCACGAGCGGTCTCGGGGGGCAGGGCCAGAAGGATGGAAAGGACGTCTATCGGGCTTTGATTGATGCGCTCCCGTTGCCGGAGGCCATCGTGGAGACGGGTTACGAGAACCTTCATCTGTTGCGGTCAACTCCGGAGCTGACCGGGGCGCAGGTGGAACTGGCGGCGCGAAGCGACCAGCATTTTGTTCTCCGAAACAAGATTCGCGAGGCATCCCTTGATTTTGCGTTCATCTTTATAGATTGCCCTCCGTCTTTGACGAACTTGACCGTGAACGCGCTTTGTGCGGCGGATTCCGTGTTGATTCCAATCCAGTGCGAGTATTACTCGTTGGAAGGGTTGACAGAGCTTCTGAAAACGATCAACTTAGTCAAGGAACGGCTGAATCCGGGTCTGGAGATCGAGGGGATTCTGCCGACGATGTGTGATTTTCGGACGAACCTCTCCAAGCAGGTAGTCTCGGAAGTGAGACGGTACTTCGGCGAGAGAGTCTTTGAGACGGTGATTCCGAGGTCCGTTTGCCTGGCAGAGGCGCCGAGTTTCGGAAAACCGGTGATTGACTACGACATCCGTTCGCAGGGTGCGGAGAGTTATCTGCTCCTGGCGGAGGAATTCCTGAAGAGATACCGGACGGAGCTGGAACTTGGGTTTTGAACGGAAGATAGCTGTGGGCGTCGAGAGAGGCGTCCGACGAGCGGAGACGCACGTGTCCGATTGGCGATGAAAGCATATTATCCGGTCTATCTCGACATCGAGGGAAAGAAGTGCGTGGTGGTTGGAGGTGGGGCAGTCGCCGCGAGAAAGGTCGCCTCCCTGGCCGAAGCCGGGGCCGAGGTCACGGCCGTCAGCCCTGCGTTTTGCCCGGCTCTCAGGGAGCAGGCGAGACGGGGGCGCGCGACCCTGAAGCGCAAGCGGTTTGAGTCGAGGGACCTGGACGGGGCGTTTGTTGTCATCGCCTGCACGGATGATCGGGGAGTCAACGACCGGGTTTACCGGGCGGCCAAGCAGAGAGCAATCTTAGTGAACGTGGTGGACTCGGCGGAACAATGCGACTTCATTATGCCGTCGGTTGTTTCGCGGGGGGGATTGAACATCGCGATCTCGACGTCGGGGATCAGCCCGGCGCTCTCCCGGCGCATCCGGGAGGACCTCGAGAAGAGGTACGGGCGCGGTTACGCGGTTTTCTTGTCCCTTATGGGAAAATGTCGTGAGGCGGTTTTGCGAGAGGTGCCTGTGGCGAAAGAAAGAAAAAAAATCTTCGAGGCGCTGACGGAGAGGGATTTTGTTTCGAAAATCACGAGCCAGCCCCCGAGGGATGCGAAGCGACATTTCGAGGACAAACTGAAGATGCTGTTGGCGGGCGTGCGGAGCAATCATGTATAGAGTAGGTCTGATCCTGTTCCATATCGGAATGGTGAGTTACCTGGCAAGCCTGGCGCACTCGATCGCATACGTGCTGCGAGGGTCAGAGCGGGTCGCGACGAGGGGGCTGGGAATTGCGCTGGGGGCACTCGGGTTGCATGGTGTTTCCATCGTGGTCGTCTCAATCGGTCAGGGAACCGTACCGTGGGCGAACAGCCTTCAGAACATCTCCTTCTGGTGCTGGGTGGTGGTGGGGATTTCGGCGGTAGTTTCGCTGAAGCTTCGACTGAGGATCCTGTGGCTGTTCGTGTTGCCGCTGGTAGTCGTCCTGCTGTTTATTGCGATGACCGGGCAAAAAAGCTCGTCTCCTTACGGGGAGACTGTCGGGCAAACATTCTGGGCGGCGCTGCATATCGGTCTAATCTTTGTCGCTTACGCGACATTTGCGTTCGCGGCGGTGACAGGGTTCATGTACATCCTGCAAAGCCACTATTTGAAGAAGAAAGAGATGGGCGAGCTCTACGGGAAGCTGCCGCCGTTGGTCATTCTCGACCGGCTCAACTACGGCTCCCTCCTCGCAGGGTTGGCTTTTCTGTCAGTCGGCTTGTTGGTTGGCTTTCTTTGGCTGGCAAGTCTGCCGGAGAAACCGGAAGGGAGTGACCCGAAAATTGTTGCGGCGCTGGTGACGTGGGGGGCATATCTCGCTGTTTTCCTCTTGAGGGCGACATCTTTCCTGCGTGGCAAGAAGGTCGCATGGTTAAGCATCGTGGGAATTGGCGTCATCGTGCTGTCGTTTCTTCTCGTGCCGCACGTCATCCCCAAGAAGCTGAGAGGCGATGGCCCCGGACTGGTTAGTGAACGAACGGCAGAGGTTTTTGGACCACATGAGGTGGCTTCTGCGGGTATGAAGCACAGACTTCTTGAGGAACCGTGCATTCGGCACAGTACGTTTTGAGAGACGGATGGACATTATCGTCGTTGGAATGAGTCATCGCTCGGCGCCGCTGGAGGTGAGAGAACGGCTCGCCGTGGGGCGACACTCGTTATGCGACGTGCTGTGCGGTCTGAAGGGATGGACGGGGTTGTGCGAATGCGGCGTCATCTCCACGTGCAATCGCGTGGAGGTTTACGGCGTCACGGAGGAATCAGATAAGGCGGTGGAGGCAATCGGGGATTTCCTCAGCGAGCACAGCGGACAGCCGAAAAGTCTCTTTGAGCGCAACCTCTACGTCTGGAAGCAGCCGGACAGCGTCCGGCACATTTTCCGAGTAGCCAGCGGCCTGGACGCGATGATGGTCGGGGAAAAGGAGATCGTCGCGCAGGTTAAGGAAGCGTACGAGAAAGCCACCCAGGCCCAATGCGTCGGGTCCGTTCTCAACGCGTTGTTTCAGAGGGCGCTGAAGGCATCGAAACGTGTCCGGACAGAAACCAGGCTTGACACCGCGGCAGTCTCGGTCAGCTCCGCCGCAGTGGAACTCGCTAAGAAGATTTTTGGCGAGTTAACCGACAAGACGGTCATGATTATCGGTGCGGGGCAGATGGGGGAGCTGACCTTGAAGCACTTAGTGGATTGCGGTGCGGGGTCCATCGTGGCGTCGAATCGCTCGTTTGAGAAGGCGCAGGAACTCGCGGAGAGATTCGGGGGAAAAGCGATGCGCCTCGACGAGGGCATTCAGGAGTTGGGGGT
Organism: bacterium; assembly: GCA_030691545.1. Classification (GTDB taxonomy): domain Bacteria; phylum Auribacterota; class JABMQX01; order JABMQX01; family JABMQX01; genus JAUYEE01. Next base: position 15,259 of record JAUYEE010000217.1, read on the forward strand.
GGTGGACATCGTGGTCAGCTCAACGGCGGCCCCCCGAACGATCATCGGGAAGGATGCGGTCCGCCAGGCGATGAAGCGGCGGCGAAACAAACCGCTGTTTCTGATTGACATTGCCGTGCCCCGCGATATAGAAGCCGACGTGAATTGCATTGACAATGTGTACCTGTACAACATAGATGACCTCAAGGAAATCGCCGAGGCAAACCTTCACCGAAGGGAGGCGGAAGCCGAGAAAGGCGAGCGAATTGTGGAAGAAGAGGTCGGCAGTTTCATGGCGTGGCTGAGGTCTCTCGAGGCGGCGCCGGTCATCCGGAAACTGCACGAATTCTTCGAGTCGGTGAGGGTGGAGGAAACGCAGCGGATGTTTCTGCAACTGCCGGGGCTTTCGGAGGAGGTGCGGGAGAAGCTCGACAGGATGACGCAGCGGATCGTGAAACGGTTGCTTCACAACCCAAGCACCCGAATCAAGAAAGTCGTCCGGCAACGGGATGGGGCCTTGAGCCTCGGCTTGGTGGCGGAACTGTTTGGCCTGGAAGAAGAGAAGAAAGAGGACACATGAGTTTCAGAAAGAAAAATATGGGTCCGCGGGAAGCGTGCGGGATTTTTGTCATCTATGGTCACCCGGACGCGGCGAGGTTGACGTATCTCGGTCTATACGCGCTCCAGCACAGAGGGCAGGAGAGCGCGGGAATCGTCTCCTCCGACGGGCAGATCATGATGGCCCAGAAGGGGATGGGCCTGGTCGGAGACGTCTTTGACCCGGCGAAGTTGTCCACCTTGAAGGGGCACATCGCCCTGGGTCACGTCCGCTACTCTACGACCGGCTCGAGCGTGCTGAAGAACGCCCAACCCCTGATGGTGGACTATTCCAGAGGCACAATCGCCGTCGCGCACAACGGCAACCTGACCAATGCCGCCCAACTGAGAGAGCAACTGGAGGCGAAGGGCTCCATTTTCCAGACCACCAGCGATAGCGAAATTGTCCTGCACCTTCTGGCGGGCCTGAGAGTGGATGAGGAGAAAGACGCCGTCTTGGCGATGTTAGAGGAAATCCGGGGGGCATATTGTTTTGCCTTGATGAAAAAGGACGAGATCATCGCCATCCGCGACCCCAACGGCTTCCGCCCATTGTGCCTGGGGAAACTGGGCGGGGCGTACGTCGTCGCCTCCGAGTCCTGCGCGCTGGACCTCATCAGCGCCGCCTTCATCCGGGAGATCGAGCCGGGGGAAGTGCTCATCATCAACGAGAATGGTCTCGAATCGCTCTACCCGTTCGGCAGAGGTCGCCGGCAATCCTCCTGCATTTTCGAGTACATCTATTTTGCACGCCCCGACAGTGTCATCTTCGGGAACAATGTTCACGAGGTCCGGAAAAGATTCGGCGCCCAGTTGGCGAGGGAACACCCCGTGGACGCGGACCTCGTGATCGCGATACCCGACTGCGGCGTTTCGGCGGCGATCGGCTACGCGGAGGAGTCGGGCCTTCCATTCGACATGGGAGTGACGCGGAATCACTACATCGGAAGGACCTTTCTCCAGCCGAGGCAAGCAATCCGCGACTTCGGCGTGAAGGTCAAGTTGAATCCCGTCCGCGAGGTGATTCGCGGCAAACGCTTAGTGGTCGTCGAGGACTCCATTGTCAGAGGGACTACGACGGTCCTGCGCATGGCTAGCCTCAAGGAAGCGGGGGCCAAGGAGATTCACCTTCGTATCAGTTGCCCCCCTCATTGCTCTCCGTGTTACTACGGAATAGACTTTGCGACAAAGAGGGAGCTCATCGCCGCCAACAAGTCCGTGGAAGAAATCACACGCTTTCTGGGCATCAACAGCCTGGGCTATCTCAGCAAGGAAGGGATGCTATCCTGTTTCGGTGATATGCGCGACAAATTCTGCACAGCGTGTTTCGACGGCTGTTACCCCGTGCCAGTTGAAGTGAAAACGGACAAATACATAACCGAGACGGACCGGCTCCAGGAATACATGCGATTCCCGGAGTCGGTCCCGAGATGAGCCCGGCGGTTCGAGGACATGTGAGAACCCCCATTCGCCCTCCGATAGGTCCCCGGTGCCCTCGGCGACGTTTCGCGATGACGTGAAAGCAGAGAAAGCGGACGGGCGAGTGGCGCCTCGCGGGATCCCAAGCACGTGCAATACGAAATCGCTGCAATCTTAGTTCTGCTGGCGTTCTCCGCCTTTTTCTCCGGGTCGGAGACAGCCCTCTTTTCCCTCAGCCACGTCAGAGTCCGGAGGTTCCTGTCGGAGAAACGAGCTCGCCCTCGGCTGGTGGCGAGTCTTCTCTCCCACCCCCGGCGTCTGTTGATCACCATCCTGATCGGCAACATGCTCGTCAACATCTTTGCCTCGACCCTTTCGGCATCGCTGTTTCGGACGTTGTTCAAGGGGACCGGCGCCTTTGCGGGGATGAGCGACCTGATTTCCGTGCTGGTGATAACCACGCTCATTTTGATTTTTGGGGAAATCGCGCCGAAGACCTATGCCATCCAGCACTCCGAAAAGCTCGCGCTACGGGTGGCTCCTCTCGTGAACGCCTTTTCGGTCGCCTTTCGTCCGATTCGCACGATCCTGAAAACTGTTGCCGATGCCATCATCAGCGTCATGGCTCGAGCCGTGAAACCGGAGTCGCCCCAGGCTTCGGAGGGGGAACTGAGAACCGCGGTGAAGTTGGGGGTGACGCAGGGGCTTCTGGACCCCCAGGAAGAAGCGATGATCCGCGGGCTGTTTGAGATTGAGACGAGCCAGGTTCGCGAGATGATGAAATCCCGGGCAGAAATCTTTTGCCTCGAGCTCGCGACGCCGATAGACCGGATTCGAGGGACGTTCGTTGGGAAGAAATACACGCGGGTGCCCGTCCACACCGGAGATATTGATAACGTTTTGGGACTTTTGTACGCCAAGGACCTTCTGTTCGCCTCCCCCGAGGAACTGGAAAAGTCGGGCATTCGCCCGTTGCTCAGGCCCGTTTACTTTGTTCCGGAGACAATGCCCGTCAACCGCTTGCTCAAGGAGTTCCGGGCGAGGGCAACGCACTTCGCGCTGGTAGTGGACGAGTACGGAAGCATCTCTGGACTCATCACCATGGAGGACGTGTTGCAGTCCCTCATCGGCAAATTGGGCGTGGGGGAGCGACAGTCTCGCGACCAGGTTCTTCCCCACGAGGACACGGGAGTCGTCAGCGCGCGGATGCCCATCAGCGAGTTTAACCAGTTGTTTTCGACGGCGATTACGGACGAATTGAACGTGACCATCGGTGGGTTTCTGACCTACCAAATGGGAAAGATTCCCCAGGCGGGCGAGGTCTTCGAGACCGACGACATTCGCTTCGAGATCAAAAAGGTTTCCAAAAGCAAAATCGAAGAAATCCTCGCGCACAAAAAGGAACCCAGGACCGAAGAGTAGCCGAGATATGGATTGGCTGATCGGACTTGTTATCATTGTACTGTCCCTGTTTTCCCAGGCGTTTTTCGCGGGGTCGGAGATGGGCTTGATCTCATTCAACCGAATCCGCCTTCGCCACCTGGTGGGAGAGGGGGATAGGAAGGCCGCGCTGATCCAGCGGCTGCTGGATAACCCGCAAAGGCTCTTCGGGACCACGCTCGTCGGAGTGAACGTCAGCGTCATTATCGGCGCCACCATCGCCAGCAGCCTCGTGAACCGCCACATTACAGAAAGTGAGACATGGGGTCCCGCAATCGCGACTGCGCTCATGCTGCCGCTCACAGTGATGTTCGGGCAAATTGTGCCCATGTCCCTGTTTCGGGCGCACAGCACCTCTCTCGTTCGCCTCACCATCAATCCCCTGACGCGCGCGTACTGGGTTCTGTTACCGGCGGTGCATGCAGCGACTCTTGTATCCAGAAAGATCGCCGACCTCTTCGGCAAACCGACGGAAAGAGCAAGCCCCTTCAGCTCGCGAGACGAGATTCGGCTGCTCTTAGAGGAAGGGAGCAAAAACGAGTTTCTGCACGAAGAGGGACTGAATATGCTCCATCGCATCTTCGACCTCCACAAAGCCCACGCCAGCGAGGTGATGATGCCCCTGATCGAGGTAGCGGCTGCTCCCCTTGGCAGCACCGTCGAAGACCTCGTCAAGTTGATACGAAAGACTGGCTTCTCCACGATTCCGATATACGAGGAACGGGTTGACAATGTTGTGGGGACAGTGAGCGCCGCCGATCTGATGGCTGTCGAGGAACGGCGGCAGCCGATAAGCCCGCTCGTCAGGAAAGCGTATATCGTGCCGGAAAGCAAGCCCGTGGACGACATTCTGCTCGAGTCCGGGCGGAGCGGCGAACGGTTTGCGGTGGTCGTGGATGAATACGGGGGCGTTTCGGGCATCCTGACAATGGAAGATATTCTCGAGGAAATCGTCGGAGAGATTGCGGACGAATACGAGGGGGATGTCTCGCAGCGGGTGAGCACGCGCAAGGGCAAGTTGGTGGTCTCGGCGAGAATGAGTGTGCGAGAGTTCAATGAGGAGTTCTCGACCGCCATTCCCAACGAGGAGGCCGAGACGATCGGCGGTTTGTTGACCGCGATAACGGGAAGAGTCCCTCAGCCCGGGGAAAAAGTGCCGTGCCACGGGATGGAATTTGAAGTGCTTGAGGCGTCCGACCGCAAGGTCTCCAAGGTGGCCATTAAACCGTTGACAAAGCGGCTGTCCGGTAGTAGATAGGAGACGGTGGAGCCTGCAAAGGCGGCGTTTGCGCGGATAACAGTGCGGTTTTGAAGCGGAGGGGCAACCGCAAGGACGAAGAGACCTACCCAACAGAAGTATCAGAAAGGGGGGAAATGGCGATGTCGAGAAATTGGTTGCTCGGGTCGGCGATGTTGATCGCCCTGGCCTGTGGAATCGGCGGTTGTCTTGCCCCTACCACGAAGCCGCCGGGAGTGCCGACGAATGAGTTGGCATGGTGGCCGACCAAGGCTGTGCCCGAACCCCAGCCGGACCCCGTTCGGCGAGGGTACTGGTGGTGGCCAAGTTCCCCAGCCGAGGAGAAAAGCGTCTTGTGGGGGAACAGGGGATATGTGTACGTGCTTCGCTACGCGGGCCCAGGCGTGATTGGCGAACAACTGCCAGGCCCCCTCGTTCCGGGAACAGAGCTGGTCCGAGAGGAGAAACTCCCGGAGCCTCTGAGAGCCATCGCCGAGCTGAAGTTAGAGGACTGGGTACACTTCGAGTTTGATAAGTACGACCTCACTCCGCTCGGAAAAGAAGTCCTCGAGCAGGTGGCGGCCAGACTCAAAGAATACCCGGAATTCAAAGTGGTGCTCGAGGGGCACGCGTGTTCGTGCGGCAGTCAGAGATACAATTACACCCTCGCGTTGAACAGGGCGAATGCCGTGCGGGACCACTTGGTGGAACTGGGTATCTCGCCGTCTCGGGTGAGCACGGTCAGCTATGGCGAGCTTCGCCCAGCGGTCGTGGAGAAGACAAGAGCAGACCACGCGAAAAACCGCAGAGTGGAGTTCAATATCCGACCGCCGGAGGAGGAGAAAAAGCCAACCGCCGTCTCTGTTCCTGAAGCGTGAGGTATTAGGCCCCTGTCAAAGGCTCTGGGCCCGGCGGCCGGATAAACTGCGAACGCGGTGGACATATTTGAAAGGAAGCAGCCATGCGCCTCGCAAAGGCAAGACTTGTCATCTCTTTGATTATCGCAGTTGCGATCGTGACGTTCGTCTATTTCAGCACTCCACGAACGAAGGTCAATCTCAGCTTCTATGGCGGCGAGGACAGACTCAGCTTCTCGGCGTGGGCGTTAATCCTTCTGTCCATGGGCGTGGGGTTTGTGCTGGGCTATTTGTTCCGCATCACGCGCTTTTTCGTGAAAAAGACGCCCAGACACCCCGAAGAGTGAAGCGGTTTGCATTGCCCCAAGCCGGACGCGATCAGATCGCGGTCGCGTCGTTTTCCTCTTTTGTCACGTCGGCGGCAAGACGTCCACGCGGAAGAAGCGCCGGGCGATTTTCGCAGGGAGAGTGACCGTCACCTGGAGGGTTGCACCGGAAGCTTTCAGGGGCTGCCCGAGCGATGTCCAGGTGCTGAGGTTGTCGCTGTAACGAGGCTGATACCATCGGCCGGGGACCGTGCTCCATCTCAGGGTCGCGTTAGAGCTGGGCCCGGACAGGGCGAGTATCTCGAAGAGCGACTCCGGGTCCAGGGGGTCCGTGTCGGCAAAGAACTCTACTCCATCGAGGCAGGAATCGCCGTCCGTGTCGGGATTCGTCGGATCCGTGCCTGCCACAACCGTGCACTCCGCAAAAGGACTCCACAGACTGTCCGCGGATGAATCCC
>JAUYEE010000001.1 GCA_030691545.1 bacterium
GAAGATGTACTTCCTCAACTCGCAATTTGAGGAGGCGGTGAGCTGTTATCACGCCGTGCTGGAGCAAGACCCGCGGAATATCTCAGCTCACTACAACTTTGCTGTCGCTCTTCTGGCTCTCGAGAGGGCCGAGGAGGCGAAAACGGCTTTTCAGAAGGTGCTGGAGATTGACCCGAACAACAAAGCGGCTCAAGAGGAGCTGTCGAAGTTGATTAGCTTCCCGTAATCGTCCGGGGGAGAGCCAAGGAGGATCGTCCATGTCAAAGAAAGTGTACGTCATCGCGGCCATTCTGGTATTGCTCGGGGTGGTTGGTTTCGTCGGCGCCCAGATCGGCGGAACAAAAGACGAGACCGGCGCCGTTGTTACAGAAAAAAAGGAAACCAAGCCAATCCCCGTCGAGGAGAGGATCGAGGTCCTGAGGAAAAACCAGGAGAAAATCCTTCTCGAGCTGAAAGAAATCAAGCAGACTCAGGAAGAAATTCTGAAGCAGACTCAGAAGATTTTCGTCAACATGGCAAGGAAGTGACGCCCCGGCTGCTGGCAGAGGGCTTCGGCGAGCCATGGCCGCGGCTCATTGCATGCTTTCAGTTTCAACCGCAGATGAACGCCCTGGCCGCCGAGGGTGGTAGTGCATTAGAGCGCGGCACCGTGGCCGCTCCGTTTTCCACCTTTGCGCGCGTGCGCGGGCAGGCGGATGAACGCAGACAAGTGCGGCGGGGAACACCGGCACACATAAGGCGCGGAACGATTGGAAGCATCTCTTCAGTCCAGGTTCTCCCGGTTGAAGGAGATCGTTGAGGGGTACGGTTCTCTGCTGGTTGCCTTCTCCGGGGGATGCGATAGCACACTCCTTTTGAAGGTGGCACGCGACGTTCTGGGCGAGCGCGCGATGGCTGTCACGGCTCGCTCCGAGACGTACCCTTCCCGCGAGTACGAGGAAGCGGTTCAGCTTGCTCGGGAGATCGGGGCGCGGCACCTGACTATTGACACCAGCGAGCTTTCAGTCGAGGGTTTCTCAAGCAATCCGCCTGACCGTTGTTACTTTTGCAAGGGGGAGCTTTTTCAGAAACTGCTTGAGATCGCCGGGGAGCACGGGATTCGCTATGTGGCGGATGGGGCGAGCCTCGACGACGTGAGCGATCACCGACCGGGGATGCGCGCGGCGGCGGAACTGGGAATTGTCAGTCCCCTGAAAGAGGCGGGATTGACAAAAAACGACATCCGAGAGTTGTCGAAAAGGCTTGGGCTGAGCACATGGGACAAGCCGTCTTTCGCCTGTCTGGCATCGCGCTTCCCGTACGGGGAGAAGATTACTCCGGAAAAACTCATCATGGTGGACCGGGCGGAGAGTTTTCTGAGAAGCCTGGGCTTCCGGCAGGTGCGAGTGAGGCACCATGACAACATGGCGCGGGTCGAGGTTCCCGAGGAAGACATCCCCCGGTTTCTGAATGACTCGGTCCGGGAGCGCGTCGCTTCAAAGTTGAAAGAAATCGGTTACACTTACATATCGCTTGACCTTCAGGGCTATCGTTCCGGGAGTATGAACGAAGTGTTGAGCCAGTCGGAGAGGTCGGCTGAAAAAGATGCAGCGGGCTAATGAGAGTAAGGATGAAACCGCCCTGGCCGTGAGGGATGGCGAAACCGCGGCTCGGGAAGTAACTGCATGGTCATAGCACGGCTGTTCGCGCTTGCGCGGGCAGGCAGATGAACGCAGATGAACGCGGAGGAGAATGGCAAGAGCATGACGAAGAAGATATTTAGCGCGGTTGGAGAAAAGGAAGTCACGCGAGCGATTGTCGGGGAGTATGCCCGGCAGTTTAACGAATATGTTGAGAGCGATGCCGTGATCGTTGGCGGGGGGCCGAGCGGATTGATTGCGGGAAGAGACCTCGCTACGGCCGGCGTGAAAGTGCTTGTCGTCGAGCGAAATAACTACCTCGGCGGCGGGTTCTGGATCGGGGGATTCCTACTGAACAAGATCACGGTCCGCGGACCGGCCGAGTCCATTCTCGATGAATTGGGTGTGCCGTACACAGAGACAACGCCGGGGCTTTTCGTGGCGGATGGCCCCCATGCGTGCGCGAAGCTGATTGGCGCCGCCTGCGACGCCGGCGTTAAGATCCTGAACATGACCCTCTTCGATGACGTCGTCCTGAGAGAAAACAACCGAGTTGCGGGCGTGGTAATTAACTGGACGCCGGTATCGGCTCTTCCACGGGAAATTACGTGCGTGGACCCCGTGGCGATGGAGTCGAAGGTGGTGGTGGACGCCACGGGGCACGACGCCTCAGTGGCAAAGTGCCTTGAGCGCCGTGGGCTGCTGAAATGCTCGACCTATGGCGCCATGTGGGTCGAGCGGTCCGAGGACCTCGTCGTCGAGCATACCGGCGAAGCTCATCCCGGCCTTGTCGTGTCGGGAATGGCTGTCAGCACCGTGTACGGCTTGCCGCGAATGGGCCCGACCTTCGGCGGGATGCTTCTGAGCGGCAAACGCGCCGCCGAAGTCGTCCTAAAAATGCTCGGGAAGAAGTAGTCACCCTGCGTCTGGCGATCAAAGCCCCTGCGCCTGGACTGCGCTTTTCGGGGAAGCGATGAATCATCGGTCTCCTGCGCTCAGGCAGCGACTTGGCTCTTACCCATGATTGCGGAACACTCGATGATCCTCCCCGTGGATATTTTCCTGTACGCAGACCGCTTGCCGGCGAGCGTGTCGGTGGAGGAGGTCGCGGAGCGACTGCGGGGATACTTTCCTCACGCGCAAATTAGCCCACGGGGGGAATTCATTCTCCACCACGTGGCGGCGCTATCCGAGACCGAAAATCCGAAATCCGAAATCCGAAATCGAAAATCCGATGATGCCGGACGGAGGGAGAAGGTTCTCGAGGAGCTTGCGAGGGAACTGGCGGGGATTCGCGTTCGCGATCCAGAGAAGGATGCGTCGTTCACGGAGCCGGCGTATGGCGAGATTCAGTACGAGAAGAGGCGCATCACGAACACGAGCATTCAGGCTCGCGGCGTTCTCTACGACGGCTTCGAGCTGGCGAGGATTCTCGGGCGCTTGATTCCAAAAGAAGAAAGGACGCCCCATCACGTCCATATCGTTCTGACCAATCAGCTCTTCGGGACGTGGGGAGACGACCTGCGATACCACTACCGCGTCAGCGTGTATTCTATCCCGTCCCTCATCTCAACGACTGGAGTCGTGGAAGCTCCTGCCAAACCGAGAGAGTTCTACCTCGAAAAACAGCAGCTCGCCGCAATTGGATTAAAGGACGGCTCGCTCGAGGCTCTGAAACAGAAGTACGCCGGTCAGTTCATTGATTACGACGATGAGCGAATGACGGAGATTGTCTTCGGGTACGCTCTTCAGGCTGTCGTTTACGCCGCGACAGGCAATCCCTTCTGCCCCGACCCGACCTGCCGTTTCTTCGACGCTCACCACCAATCCGACCTCATCCGCGCACAACTCCAGGGGGACAAATTCTGCGAGAATCATCGGAGGCTACTGCACCGGTTAGCGATGACCTGGTCGGGGGAACGTTGACATTCATCGGGGGGCCGCATAAACCCTTTGTTGAGAGGCGTTGGAGGGCAAAAGGGGCACGCAAACTGGCTTTCGGAGAAACGGGACCCACAAAGCGAGGATACTCGCAAATCTTCCAAGCATGCTTCTGCTATTTTAGACCTTAGCGTGATAAATCCTTATTGCATCACTGCTGTCCGGTTGAAAGTTGTGGATAAGTGCCGTTTGGTGTCTCCAGCGGTATACGTAAGGCAGCCGCCAGAGGGAAGAAGCGCGAACAACCCCATTTTTTCGATTTCTCAAATTCTCGAGGAGAGACAGGGTTTCGG
>JAUYEE010000042.1 GCA_030691545.1 bacterium
GGAGTTTATTCACAATAAGGTGAACATTTTGGCTTGACATTGTGCCTTTGAAGATGTATATTGAAGGCATGATGTCTGATGAAATGCTGAAAAGCAAATACAATTTGCTGGCGCCAGTGCTCGATGAAAGAAGCCTGCGACTTTGCGCGGCGGCTGAGGCTTACGCCGCGGGATATGGCGGCATCAGTCAAGTTTCGCGAGCGACTGGTTTTTCTCGAACTACCGTTCACGCTGGCATTCGTGAACTTGAGCCGTCGTCATCGCGCCCGGGGCCGAAACGGGCCGGGGCGACGGGAAGAATTCGAAGGCCCGGCGGCGGCAGAAAACGCCGAAGAGAAACGGACCCCGAGTTGCTTTGCGACCTGGACAAACTGCTCGATCCGGTAACCCGAGGCGACCCGATGTCGCCGTTGCGCTGGACGTGTAAAAGCACTACCAAACTGGCGGCGGAACTCAGGCAAAGGGGCCATCGCGTCTCCCAGTCTACCGTGTGGAGACTCCTTGATGAACTGGGCTATAGCATGCAATCGAACAGAAAGGGGCGTGAGGGGGCCAGTCATCCGGATCGAAACGCGCAATTCGAGTATATTTCCAAGAGCGCGCAGGATTTTTTGGCCCGCCGTCAGCCGGTCATATCCGTTGACACCAAGAAAAAAGAGCTCGTTGGACCGTTTAAGAATGGGGGACGCGAATGGCAAAAGAAAGGCGAGCCGGTTGAAGTCAACATCCATGATTTTGCGGACAAGCAACTTGGAAAAGTAATTCCGTATGGTGTGTATGACATTGGGAGAAACGAAGGCTGGGTCAGCGTCGGCGTCACGCACGACACGGCCGAATTCGCGGTCGAAACAATACGGCGCTGGTGGAAGACAATGGGCAGCGCCGTCTATCCCGAAGCCGCGGAGTTGTTGATTGCAGCCGATGGAGGCGGCAGCAACGGGTCGCGCGTTCGTCTTTGGAAAGTCGAATTGCAGCGCTTGGCCAAGGAATTGGGCATGACGATCCACGTTCGCCACTTTCCTCCTGGAACAAGCAAATGGAACAAGATTGAGCATCGCATGTTCTGCCACATTACGGAAAACTGGCGAGGTCGCCCATTAACCAGCCGCATGGCCATCGTCAATCTGATCAGCAACACAAAAACAACGCAAGGACTGTCGATTAAGGCTGCCCTTGACAAAGCGACGTATCCAACCGGAAAAAAGATTTCGGATGCTGAAATGAAAGCGCTTTCTGTTTCGCGGTGTGTTTTTCATGGTGAATGGAACTACAGAATCCGCCCTTCTCCATAGCTTGAGTTGTTTAGGTTGTTATGAATAGACGCCTAAGAGCGCTAAACACGTCGCTCGTGATCCGTTTGCCCGCTCTTCAGTCGGATTTCTTCTCAGTCGCATACACACGAAAAGCGAAAGGTAAGATGTGTATTCTCAACCAAGGGCAGGAAACGCTCGTAAACGTGGGCACTGTGAACGAAAGGCCGGAAACGAATTTAAACTCGACGACTCCCCCGGAAGGCCCAGAAACTCGTTTCAGCCAATCTGAAAGGCCTGTCTCTCTCTTTTGCTCGATAACGTGGGGACGATGGAAGAAGAGCCGAGAGCGGGTTCTCAAAGAGGAAGCGCTGGCGGGCAGAGTCAAGCACAACTGTCAGAGCGCGCGAAAGGCGTCTGCACGAAGTCCATGTTTCGTTTCTGGTGGGGCCCGACCGGGGTCTGTTACGCGCGACATCGTTGTGCCCCGACCTTTCACGCCCCCTTGTTATGGCCTGCTCTCACGCACCGAGGTGGAGCTGCCAGCTTTTGTCATATGACTATTGCGTTCGCGTTGTGCCGGGATATTCAGTCTCCTTTTGGCCCATTGGGCATGATACTCGTGGTGCCACCTACGAAAAGGTCTCCTTGCTCGTGCTCCCCCAGTGGAATTCAGAACGAGACGCCGAGGTTGGCAAGGACGGAGAACCCACTCAGGTCGATCTCAGCGCTTGTGTTAGCGAAGTCAACCTCTGCGTCATCAAGGACGTGGTCGTAGCGGCCGCGGAGGCTCACCGACACCCTCTCACTGAATCGAAGCAGAATGCCGGCCTCGCCGTACGCCCCCAATTCGAAGGTGCGATCGTCACCCGAGAAACTCGCCGAGTCAATCGCCACGCCATCCTGCATCGCTGCCCAGCGGAAGTCCGAGTCGGCACTGGTAAAATTGCCGGTTATTCCGGCGCCGGCGACGTATGAGATAAATCGTTTTTCACCGGCAACGCGCCCTTTTCCTCGAACATCAAAGCCGAGGGATACCGCCCAGAGGTCCACATCTATCTCTTGGCGAACGCTGTGGACGATCTGAGTCAGTGGAGGACTGCTGCCAGCTTCGCCGCGAATCTCTCGTCTCGCAGGGATGTTGGGGATGACGTACCCGGGTCCCTCCTTGGTCCCCGAGTAAGGTGCCGGGGGAAGCATGTTCGGGTCCGTCAGGAGGTTGTAGATGTCGGTAATTGTTCCACGTTTAGCGCTCCAGACATATCCCAGGTCCTCAAATCCCGTGCTGCCGGCGAAGGACGAGAACCCAAGACCCAGAACGATGGCTCCCTGCGTCCTGTCGGTGGTGAAAACTGTCCGGCCGATCTTGGCTTGACCTCCGACCTCATCATCGAGGTCGAGAGCGAACCTATCCCTCGGTTGAAGGCTTTCTCCGCGAGCGGAGTAGGTGCTTCCGTGGAACACGAGCTGATTACCGACTGCTTGGCTGTCGCTCTTGTATCCCCAGTACCATGTGTTATTGTCCCATATACCTGTGCCATAGTCGCACTTCACGTAGCCGTCGTCGTAAGTCCTGTCGGCGACGGCATCGGCTGGGCCGACCCTGCTACTTGCGGCGACGGAGGGGGGAGTGTAAGCGAGAGCAGGGAAAGACTTAATTCTAAAATCCACATCGCCCCCTGTTCTCCAGAAGGGTCCGAACTCCACGAACCATTTGTTCTCCGCGGGGGCAGCAGGCGCAAGCTCAGCTGCCACCGGCTCTTCCGAGCTGCAGACCAAGCAGAGAGGTTGAACTCCGACCACCCCGAGTGCCAGAACCGGACTTCCTAGAAAACCTCTGGCGAATCGCATGTCTATCTCCTCCGGGAAGCGTAACGTTTGATGAATCTACGAGGGATCGTTTTCCCTTTACGGCTCACGGAAATACCACACGGATCCTATAGAAACGGCACCGGATCTCTCCAAGCGCGGAATCCACCCACTGCGCCACTCCCTCGCCGAACGGAATGTCATCGGAAATCGCTATCCACGGGCCCATCGGACTGTCAGCAGCCTCGACCGTGTAGAGCTGCCCCGCAGCAGTTTCCCAATTCAAGAGAATCGATCCGCCTGGCAGAGAGGTCAGACGAATCGAGCAGCGAAGGCTTCCAGGGTACGAGTCCGTCACGGGGTCGTATGCCCAGACCTCGATCACAGGCCTGAAATTCGGATTGCGGTCCTTGACGTAGAACTCCAGGACGACCTCTGGCGACGTCTCCCCAGGACCCAGAGGCGCCCAACTGCTGACATCCACGTAGTAATACTCCCCCGAATCCGGATACTCTGCCGACGTCATTCCGTCTGCATTCCACAGACGTCCTTCCGAATTCGGGCCGGACACCGTGAAGACTATATCCTTTATCACAACCCACATCGGAGCAGTAAATGTGCGGCTCGGCGGATTCTCAAGGCCGCTTGCGTTCGTTATACGAAGCCGGGCCGTGAAAATGCCGGTGGCATATTGGATGGGCTCCATAGCAAGTTCGTAAATGTCGCTTGGCACTTTCATGATGTAGTCTTTTCTGAAGAGGATCACCCCGCCCTCCTTCAACATCTCCGTTTCTGTGACCGGCTGCCTCGGCCAGGCTTCAGCACTCGGCAACCACGTCAGCTCCCAATTCCCGAGTTCCATATCCTCGTGAACTGCCTCAAATACGTTCGGGTCATCTGTCGGCTGCGTAAGGCCCCGAACAGGCTCACCATCGGGCAACCTCCTCAACTCGTACCCCGCTTCCATGTTCGATCTCACAACGATCGAGTGACTTTTCAGAAAAGATGCCGTCACCTCGTGAGGCGCCTCGATGTTACGAAGCGTGAAGGTATCTCCACCCGTCTGCACATTTTCGCCATCCACAAACCACATATCCAAGAGGTAATCATCGTTGGGATAGGCCGTGAAAGTCGCATCGCCTCCTGCGTCGTGCCAATTCGCTCCTTTTGGGCGAAGCACGCCGTTTTCTACCAGCGGCACCGTCACCCGATATTGGGCGATCCACCCCCATGTCAAAGTCGAGTCCTCCCTTACTGCAAAACCCGGAAAGACGCTCCCGAAACCAGACGGCGCGCTGCCTGTTCCACCGTATCCCGTGCACCGATAGCGCACACCACCCTCCGCATCCGCGGGGGAGCCCACGCTTCCCGCAGGTACCGTGTCACCGGGGAGATAGGCATACGTCCCCGCGGGCGGGTCGGGCGCACCATGAGAAGAAATGACTGTGAACGCCACCTCGGGAGGACGGGGAGAGGGATATTCGTATGCCCCCATGTCCACCGTTAGTGACGAAACCCCGCGAAAGATGCGCGAATTCCTGTCCAGGTCAACGGCATCCCCCATCCAGGACTCGTTCAGGCCTACATCAATGCAGGGCGAATCGGGCGAAAGCCGATAGTTGTTGTCCTCGTAGGTTTCGGGGTCGTCGTCCGGCCCGTCCGGGTCAACGAAACGCGGGTCCTGTGCGACATTCCCCTCGCCGCCTTGTTCCCACTTTTCGATGCAGGAGTACCTCGGCGCTGGCGCCTCCGAAAGCTGGGCGCCGCTGGCCGCATCGTTTCCCCAGATGACACAGTTGAGAACGCCCGTGGGGCAGCTCGCCAATCCCCCGCCGGAGACTCCCGCCGAGTTCCCCACTATCGTGTTGCTGCGAATGGGCTCATAGCAACCGTACAGCCCACCGCCGGACTCCGCCGCCGAATTGCCGGCGATCAGATTGTTGCGAATCGTGCCCTGGCAGCCATTCAGTCCCCCGCCATTTCGCCCCGCTGAGTTGCCAACGACGATGTTATTCTGAATGATCCCCGCCGTAGAAAAGAGCCAGTGCAGCCCGGCCCCGTCCCGTCCCACCGAGTTATGGGAGATGATGTTGCCCCGGATCGTGCCAGTACAGTCTGAAACGCCGCCCCCGTCTCGTCCAGCCCAGTTGTGGCAGATCGTGTTGTTCTGGATGAGCCCATCGCAGGCGTACACTCCGGCGTCGTCGCCAGCCGAGTTGCCGCTGATCGTGTTGTTCTCAAGGAGACCGTGGCACTCCTTCACCCCACCGCCGTACCTATCCGCCACGTTGTTAGAAATCGTATTGTTCCGGATGATGCCGCCACAACGTAGCAGCCCGCCGCCGTGCCGCCCCGCCGAGTTCGTGGAGATGATGTTGTCTTGGATGATGCCATCGCAGTGATATAGCCCCGCACCATCGTAGCGAGACTGGTTTCCGGCGATCACGTTATGTTCGATCGTGGCGTTGCCTCCGCAGACCCCGCCACCGTGATAGCCATAGCCGTTCCGGATCGTGAAGCCGGAAAGGAGGCAACTTCCGTCTTCCGTCCCGTCGAAGGTGACAACGATGCCCGCCTGGCGGCCGTCAACGACGGTGCCAGCAACGACGTTTGGATTGAGTGGATCGGTGCTGGTCAGGACGATGTTCTTGCCGTCGAAACGAATGTTCTCCAGGTAGGTGCCCTGGGCGACAATCACCGTGTCGCCATGACAGGCTGCGTCAATTCCCTCCTGGATCGCCTTGAAAGCTGTTTCCCAAGACGATCCATCACCGGGAAAGGCCGCCGATCCGTCCACATACCAGACGCTCACCGGGGCCGTGGGGCTGAGTCCTCGACGATATTCTTCAATATTTGAAATCAGGTCCGTATCCGCGTCATCTTTTCCCTCCTGACTGAGACTGGCGAAAGACTCCATCTCCCAGTCATCCGGCAACCGGTCACCATCCTCATCGGGGGATTTGGATGTCGCGTCCGGCGTGTTGCCGTAGGACCCCATGTTGATGCGTCCCCCGTTCGGGTCCGGCTCGTTGCGAAAAGGTGACCCCGGAGAACCCGCATCTATGCACGGGGACCAGCTCTTCAGGTGAAAATCCCCATTGGGCACGTCCACAAAGTACGGATAGTCAGAAATGTTCCCCTGCCCTCCGCCGGTCCAGGCCTGGATACACGAGTAGGTCGGCACGCTGCTGTTGGATAGCTGCCCAAAGCCTCGGTTCCCCCAGATGACGCAATTGACGATCGTGCCGCGGCAATAATCCAGCCCCCCGGCAGAGTATTCCGCTGAGTTGTCGCAGATCGTGTTATTCTCGATCATCCCGCGGCAAGTCTCCAGCCCGCCGCCGTAATGGGCCAAGTTGCTCGTGATGATGTTGTTCCGAATCGTCCCGTCGCAGGAATGCAACCCACCTCCGTAATTGGCGGAGTTCCGGGCAATGACATTGCCCCCGATCGTTCCATCGCACATAGATAATCCCCCACCTCCGTCGGTTGCCTCGTTGTCCGTAATCGTGTTGTTTTGGATGTTTCCATCGCAGTCATACAGTCCTGCGCCTCTATGGGAGACGCCCATAGCGGAGTTTGCGGAGATGGTGTTGTTTTGAATGGTCCCGTGACAGCAGAGAAGCCCGCCGCCGAAATCTGCCTGGTTTCCGGAAATCGTGTTGTTCTGGATCATGCCATCGCAGTCAGCCAACCCGCCACCATATCCCCCGCCCCACGCCTCGGCTCGATTTCCTGTGATCACATTATTTTGGATTGTTGCGTGAGTATGATCCCACTCGTTCCCACCGCAAATGCCGGCACCCTGATCCGCTCTACCGCCCCGAATCGTAAAGCCCGAAAGAACGCACGATTCGTCCTCCGCGCCAGAGAACCACACCACGGGACCGTATTGGTCGCCTTCAATGACGGTGCTCGCGACAACCTCGGGATCAAGGGGATCCGTGCTGCGGAGCACAATATTCTTAGCATCGAAGTGAATGTTCTCGACATAAGTCCCCTTCGCCACGATCACCGTATCGCCATGGGATGCCGCATCAATCCCTTCCTGGATCGTCTTGAAGGCCGTTTCCCAAAGAGTCCCATCCCCGGACTTTGCCACTGAGCCGTCCACATACCAGTGTGGCACGGCCAATGGGTCCGAGCCACGGCGATATTCTTCTATGTTGGGGACTTTGTCTCCGTCGGAATCGTCATCTCTCCCCTGAGAAAGGTCACC
>JAUYEE010000045.1 GCA_030691545.1 bacterium
CGCCGAGATGGGAGTGGAGATGACATACGATGTCGAGAAAGCCATCGCGGACGCCGACGTCATCTACTCGCTGAGGATGCAGTTCGAGCGCCAGCAGGCGAATTTCCTCCCCTCTATTGAGGAATACATCCGCCTCTTCGGTCTGACGACGGAGAGACTAAAAAAAGCGAAGCCGGATTACATCGTCATGCACCCGGGCCCGATCAACCGCGGCATTGAAATGACCTCCGAGGTCGCCGATGGCCCCCGGTCGGTCATCCTCGAACAGGTGACCAACGGAGTGGCCGTTCGGATGGCCGTGATGTTCCTCCTCGCCCGGGCGGCGGCGGATGATCGCGTCCAACCCGTCCGACATGTCCGACGGAGGTCTTAACCATGAAAAACGAAAACAGCATCCTGATTCGGAACGGCAGGGTCGTTGACCCGTCCCAGAACCTCGATGACATAACGTCTGTCCTCATTCGGAACGGGAAGGTCTCAAAGATCGGCAGAAATATCGCGACGAAGGGCGTTCCCGTCTTCGACGCCGCCGGAAAGGTCGTGTGTCCGGGCTTCATTGACATGCACGTCCATCTCCGGGAGCCAGGCTTCGAGCACAAAGAGGACATTGCATCCGGAACAAAAGCCGCTGCCTGCGGCGGCTTCACATCTGTCGCCTGCATGCCCAACACGAATCCGGTGACCGACAATTCCGGCACCATTGACCTCATCGGCCACAAGAGCCGCAGGGTCGGCTCAGTCAATGTCTTCCCAATCGGCGCCGCCACGCTTGGCATGCAGGGCAAGGACCTCAGCAACACCGGCGAGCTTGTCGAAGCCGGAGCCGTCGCCATTTCCGACGACGGATTCCCCATCCAGAACAACTACGTCATGCGACGCGTCCTCGAATACGCCTACATGTTCGGCATTGCCTTCGTCTCCCACCCGGAGGATACGCTTCTCTCCGCGGAAGGGCTCATGCACGAAGGACATTACTCCAACCTCCTTGGCCTTCAAGGCATCCCCGCGGCTTCCGAAGAGGTTCATATCGCCCGCGACATCATCTTAGGCGAAATCACCGGCACACCCGTCCACATAGCCCACCTCACCACCCGGGGAGGCGTTCGGATGGTCCGGGAAGCGAAGAATCGCGGCGTGAAAATCACCGCTGAAGCCACCCCGCACCACTTCTCCCTGACCGACGCATCCCTCGTCTCTTACGACACCAATTTTAAGATGAAGCCGCCCCTACGGTCTGAGGAAGACAGACAGGCGGTTGTCGAGGGCTTGAAAGACGACACAATTGATTGCATCGCCACCGACCATGCCCCTCACGCCGAAAACGAGAAGACCGTCGAGTTCGACAAAGCCCCCTTCGGCGTCATCGGCCTCGAGACCGCTATCTCCCTCACGCTCGACAAGCTGTATCATGCAGGCATTCTCTCGCTCGCCCAGATCGTCGAAAAGCTTTCTGTCAACCCCGCCCGCATCCTCCGCCTCCAGGGAAAAGGCAGTTTGAGGAAAGGCTCCGACGGCGACGTCACGATTCTCGACCTCGACCGCGAGGTGACCGTTGACCCCCGGACTTTCGCCTCCAAGAGCCGCAACACTCCCTTCACCGGCTGGAGACTTAAAGGCGCCCCCGCCGCCGCGATCGTCTCCGGCAAAATCGTTTTCTCCGCCGACCAGTCTTGAGCGCGCTTCGCCTGAGCGCGGGAGCTCCGCTCCCTCGGATCAAGGCGGCAGCAAGGCTGCCGCAGTCCAAAGGCTTCGCCCCTCCTCCCCCGTGCCGAGAATGTTGACAAATGAGCGTAGTTATGGTATCGTCCTGCCAAAAGATTGGAGACCGCCGGGCGGCCAGCGCGTCTCGTTTTTTGCGGCGTGATGATCCACGGCCGAGACTTCCGAAGCGGGTGGCGGCGATGCGGCGGGTAAAAGTTGCTTGCCAAGCGAGGCGGACATAGCGCTAGAATGACGGCAGAACCCGAACGGATTCTCTCCGAACAAGTCCTTCCCTCTCCGGAGGCAGACAGGACAAGGAATTCCTTGAGTGAACGACACGCGTAAAGGAGAATTGGGAAAGTGAAGGCATGGCTTTATCTCATAGTGGCGATGATAGCCGGTGCTCAAGTTGCCCTATGCGGGACTGTTGACATGCCCGCGGTGACCGAATCGGCACGCGAGATACCGGTGGCGAATCGGGTGGATGTCGTCGTCGTGGGCGGGAGCACTGGAGCGGTCGCCGCGGCAGTGGCTGCGGCAGAGAAAGGAGCAAAGGTCTTCCTGGCGGCGCCGTATCCGTATCTGGGGGAGGACATGACGGCGACTCTGCGACTCTGGTTAGAGGAGGGGGAGAAACCCGAATCGCCGCTTGCCAAAACGCTTTTCGCGGCTGGGAATCCCGCAAGACCGCTGCACGTCAAAAGGGCGCTGGACGAGGCTCTCTTGGCGGCGGGGGTGGAGTTTCTGTACTGTTCTTACGCGACGGACGTGCTGCAAAATGAGAAAGGATGGCCCTGCGGCATCGTCATGGCGAATCGAGCCGGTCGCCAGGCGGTCATCGCCAAGGTCATCATAGATGCCACGGAGCACGCGACTGTGGCGCGTCTATCGGGGGCGAGGTTGTTCCCCTTCCCAGCCGGTATGCAGACCTTTAAGCGCGTCGTGATTGGCGGCGGGCCCCGAGAGGGCGAGAACACAACCTTCAGGAAAATCGGGCCAGGCTTCGAGGCCGAAGGGAAGAAATACGACATCATCGAATACACACTTCGACTGCCGATGGAGGACGATAGCTGCGCCTCCTGGGCGAGGGCGGAGCAACTCGCCCGCGACATGACCTTTCACAAGGACCAGGAGTTCGCTTCCGACTCGCTATTCCATGTGCCGCCGAGTCCGATGTTGGGGGGAACATTCGGCCATCACTATGGGCCGGTTGACGTCTGGTTTTATCGTCCGCAAAGTGTGGCGCGCTTATTAGTCTTGAGCGGCTACGCGGACATTCCACGGGCGGAAGCCGAGAAGTTGCTTCGCCCGCTGGCTCTGATTGACATGGGGGCCCGCCTCGGCGCTGTGGCGGCGGATGAGGCAAAGGAAGTCGCAATGCCGGAGAGCGTGAGCGTCCGAAAGGAACCAACACGAGCCACTGCGACAGGAGAAGTGCGAGAGGTACTTGTCGGCCTCCGGCCGACGCAACAACTGCCCGCTATTCATCAGGACGCGCGTCCAATCCCTGTACTTGGCACGTGCGATGCCGTTGTGGTAGGCGGCGGGACAAGCGGGGCAGCCGCAGGCATTGCCGCGGCGCGCCAGGGGGCGAAAACCCTCGTTGTCGAATACCTTCACGAGCTTGGGGGAGTGGGGACGCTGGGCGCCATATCGAAGTACTATTGGGGCAACCGGGTCGGTTTCACGAAGGAGGTTGCGGGCGGCGAGAGCTGGCGCATCGAGGAGAAAGCGGAGTGGTGGCGCACGACATTGTGTAAGGCGGGGGCCGAGATATGGTTCGGCACGCTCGGATGCGGTGCGCTCGTGAAAGACAATCGTGTGATCGGCGCTGTGGTGGCGACGCCCCAGGGTCGTGGCGTCATCCTCGCAAAAATCGTGATTGACGCCACAGGCAACGCGGACATCGCGGCATCCGCGGGAGCAGAGTGCCTCTACACCGACGCGTCCGACATTGCCGTTCAGGGAGCCGGCTTGCCCCCTCGGGAACTCGGCGCCAGTTACACGAACACCGATTTCACCATCGTGGACGAGACGGACATCGTGGACATCACGAATGTGTTCGTGTACGCGAAGACCAAGTACACCCCGACATCCTTCGACATGGGCAAACTCATTGACACGCGCGAGAGGCGGAGGATCGTGGGCGACTTCACGGTCAACATTCTCGACCAACTCATCAAGCGCACCTATCCGGACACGATTGTCCAATCCCACACCAACTACGACACGCACGGCTACACGATCCACCCGTACTTCGCTCTCAGCCACCCGGAGCCTCTTTACCCCTACATGCCGTATCGCTGCCTGTTGCCGAAGGGTCTGGATGGAATCATCGTGACCGGACTCGGAGTGAGCGCCCACCGCGATGCAATCCCCTTCATCCGAATGCAGCCGGACATCCAGAATCAAGGGTATGCGGCGGGGGTCGCTGCTGCGATGGCCGGGAGAGCAGACGTGGGAACGCGAGAGATTAACGTTCGCGTCCTCCAGAAGCATCTCGTGGAAATCGGCAATCTCCCGGAGAGCGTCCTCACGGACGAGGACTCCTATCCCATGCCCACCGAGAAGATCGAGGAAGCCGTCGAAAGCGCGAAAGACAATTACCGGGGTGTTGAGGTCATCCTCGCCCATCCGGGTCAGGGGGGCGTGCTATTGCGGGAGGCTTACGCGAAAGTTCAATCGCCTCAGGACAAGCTGACCTACGCGCACATCCTCGGCATCATGGGCGACGACGCCGGGTTGGACATTCTGATTGCGGCTGTTGAGGCTGTGCCCGAGTGGGATAAGGGTTGGAACTTCAAGTCGCAGGGGCAGTTCGGCAGCAACATGAGCCGGCTGGATAGTCTGATTCTGGCGTTGGGGCGAACCGGGAATCGCCGGGCGACGCCCGCAATTCTCGAAAAGGTTAAGCTGCTTGACGCCGACAAGGACTTCTCACACCATCGCGCCGTCGCCTTGGCGCTGGAGAGTCTTGCCGATCCGGCTGCGGCGCGAGTACTGGCTGAGCTGTTGGCAAAGCCTAACATGAGCGGCCGCGCCATACAGTCCGTGGAACAAGCCAAGCGCCGTCACACCGAGTCGCCGGACGGCTTGAACGCCCTGCAACCGCGGCGAGAGTCGCTGCGCGAAATCATGCTTGCGAGAGCCTTATTCCGCTGCGGCGATAAGGATGACATCGGCAGAAAGATTCTGACCGAATACGAGAAGGACCTTCGCGGGCATTTTGCGAGGCACGCCCAGGCAGTTCTCAAGGCCCCGCCGAAATGAAGGCCGTTTGTACAAAGGGAAGCGGACCTATAGGACACATTCCTTCGCTATTATTGTCCGACCTGTCGGACATGTCTGACCCGTCCGAGGCCCACGGCGCACGCCCCTTTGCAGTGCGCGAAGAAGACCTTGAGAGGAGACACAAGAATGCCGAATCGAAGAGAGTTTCTGTCAGCCATTCTGAAAAGCTCCGGCTACGCCGTCACAGCTAATTACCTCGGCGGGCTTGCGGGATCGGAAACGCCGAGCCGCGACGCGGCGAAACCGAATGTGCTGTTCATCGCCATAGATGACCTGAATGACTGGGTCGGTTGCCTCGGCGGGCATCCCGACGTGAAAACGCCGAATATGGACCGCCTGGCGAAGCGAGGTATCTTGTTCACGCACGCCTACTGCTCGGCACCCGCGTGCAACCCGTCGCGAGCAAGCCTTCTGACCGGCATCCTCCCCTCGACCTCCGGCGTTTACCATAACGACCAGCCGTGGCGACCCGTCTTGCCAAAGGCCGTAACTCTCCCGCAGCATTTCATGGCGCACGGCTATCACGTGGTTGGCGGGGGGAAGATTTTTCACGGCGGCTATCCCGACCCCGCCTCATGGCACGAATATGTCAAGCAGGGTCCCGACCCTATGCCGCCCAACAGACCTCTCAATGGAATCCCCAAGACGGCTCATTTCGACTGGGGGCCCATTGACGTTTCCGACGACGAGATGGACGACACGAAAATCGCCAAATGGGCGACGAAGTATCTGAGTCAGGAGCATTCTCGCCCCTTCTTCCTCGGTGTGGGCTTGTTCCGCCCGCATCTTCCCTGGTACGTCCCCCGGAAGTATTTTGACATGTACCCGCCAGAAAAAGTGACTCTGCCTAATGTGAATGAAAACGACCTCGACGACGTCCCACCCATAGGACGCCAGATGGCAAAACCGGAAGGCGACCACCGAAAGGTCATTGAGACCAACAACTGGCGAAAAGCCGTCTCCGCGTACCTTGCCTGCATCAGCTTCACGGACACGAACGTCGGCCGAGTCCTCGACGCCCTCGACCGGAGTGCCTATGCGAACAACACCATTGTTGTTCTCTGGGGCGACCACGGCTGGCATCTCGGAGAGAAACTCCATTGGCGGAAATTCGCCCTCTGGGAGGAGGCGACGCGTGCTCCCTTGATTATCGTTGCACCCGGAATCGCCAGGGCGGAGGCAAAATGCAGCCGGACCGTCAGCTTCATTGATGTTTACCCGACCCTCATTGAGCTGTGCGGCTTATCGCCGCGAACAGGATTGGAGGGCGTAAGCCTGCTTCCCTTACTGAAAGACCCCTCTGCGCCGTGGGATCGCCCTGCCCTCACGACCCACGGCAGGAACAATCACAGTGTCCGCTCCGAGCGCTGGCGATACATCCGGTACAGAGATGGCACGGAGGAACTGTACGACCATGAAAACGACCCGCTCGAGTGGACAAATCTGGCTGAGAAACCTGAACATGCACAATTGAAAGGGAGGCTCGCTCGCTGGCTGCCGAAAGTGAACGCCGACGATGCGCCACAGCGAGGAGCGGCAAAACTGCGGCCCGAGGCGCTATAGGCTCCCCGCGTGTTGAGGGTGGCATTGGGTCACTGGCGTCATCAAATCCCCCAAGGTGCACGCACCTGCGGTCCTCGTCATTCCAAGAACTTACACAGGAATTGGCGTTGGAAGGGGCGTGTGGTATACTTATGAGAAGATGCGCGAACCGTGTATCGCCTTGTTCGGTGACGAGCGACCGAACGTCTGGAGCGTGAAGATAGTTCACAGCCGAGTTTCTTCGAGGTGTGTCCCATGAGACGAATTACAATCCTGGCCATTGTATACCTCCTCGGTTTCCTTTCGGCGGTTGGAGCGGTAGAGGTCAAGGTCAAAACGATGACCGACCTGCGAGACCGCCTGGACCCCGAGAGGGTTATCATAGAGGTCCCTGCGGGGGCGACTTTCGAGGCGGAACGGATTGAGGGTGAATGGCTCTACGGGGTCTTTATGCACGCTGCGGGGGTCAGCCGCGGGATGATACACAAGGACGCTGTTGCCGACGCAGAGAAGTTGGCGAAGTTAGAGCAGGAGTATCAGGAGCGAGAGAGAATCCGCATCGAGCGAGAGATGCGGGCCAAAGGGTTGGTCAAGTACGAGGGAGAATGGGTCACCCCGGAGGAGAAGGCGACTCGCGAACTCGAGAAGTTCGAGGCGGAGCAGCGCGCGAAAGGACTCGTGAAGTTCGAAGGGCAGTGGATGACCGAGGAGGAAATGAACCGGATTGTCGCCGAACGGGACAAGAAAGAAGTCGCAACTCGCATTGCCGACCTCAAAGACCCAAAAATTCCCCGCGAGCAGAAGGACCAGGCGGAAAAGCGGTTGATCGGTATGGGAAAGCACGCCGTCCAGCCGCTGGTCAACGAACTGAAGGGGGCGGACCGGGCGATGCGAGGGACAGCAGCTCTCATCCTCGGGAAAATAGGCGGAGAGGAAGTCCTCCAGCCCCTCATCACTGCCCTCGAGGATGAAGACGCTTCCGCGGGCGCCGCAGCCGGACTCGGCGAGCTTGGCAACAGAGAAGCGGTGGATGAACTGGTTGACGCCCTTCAGGACGAGGATGCCGTGCGTGCCGCAGCGGAAGCCCTCGGAAAAATCGGCGATGTCCGCGCGGTCGAGCCGCTTATCCGGGTGCTCCAGGACTTCTATGAGGACGATTCCACGCACGCCGCAGCCGCGAAGGCTCTCGGAATGATTGGAGACAGCCGGGCAACGGAGCCTCTCCGGAAGGTGACGGAGACTGACAAGAACCCCTTAGTCCGAGAGGCGGCTCGCCTGGCGCTCGACAAGATAAAAGCCTCGTCTTCGACGCCAAAGTGATCTGCGGGGATGGAACCGCAGGTTACCGCAGATAAACGCGGATCGTCTGCGTCCATCTAAGGAGAGAAATGCAATGAAGAACCTATCTTGGCGCATCGTTTCGCTCATCCTAACGATGGTTCTCATTGGCTTTGGATGCGTTCGCCGGAAAGTGGAGGACGAGGAAAAAACCAAGAAGGGGAAACCTCCCAAACCGGCGCCGGTCGAGGAGAAGGTCGTCATCGCCCCGGAGGTCCAACAGAAGGTGGACGCGCTCCTCGCCCCCGCGGGACAACGCGAGCTGACAGACTCCGAGAAGGACGACCTGGCGGCGGCTTTCCGAGAGCTGGGCAAACCGGGAGTCATTTGCCTGGTCAACGAGTTGAAAAAGGAGGACATTCCGGCTCGCAGGGTAATCATCGAGACCCTCGGACAGCTCCGTGACGCGTCCGCGGTCGAGGCCCTGACCCAGCAACTGAAGCAACGCTCCGAGGATGTTCGCCGCGCGGCGGTCAAGGCGTTAGGCGAAATCGGCGACCTCAAAGCCGTTCCGGCCCTCACGGCGATTCTTCAGGGCGACAAGAAGAAACGAGTCCGCGCGGAGGCGGCGACAAGCCTCGGTCTGCTGCGTTCTAAAGATGCGGTCATTCCGCTCATCCAGGCGCTCGACCCGACGAAGGAAACAAAAAGGTGGGTGCGGCGAAGCGCGGCGGAGGCTCTCGGTCTGATCGGCGATTCCCAGGCCCTGGAGCCTCTCATGGACGCTCTCAATGACAGGGAGAAGGTCGTACGCGTCGCCGCTATGTTCGGGTTGTACATGCTCGGCGATACCAAGACCCTCGAGCTTCTGGAACAGCGAGCAGCCGACCCGGACGAGGAAGTCCGCCAATGGGCGATTCGAGAACTCGGCTTTGTCGGGGCGAGCCGGAGCGCGCCAGTCCTTTCTGCGGCACTGAGAGACCCTTCCCTGAGCGTCCGCATCACCGCCGTTGGTTCCCTGGGGAGAATCCCTTCCCCTGAATCGCTGGATACCTTGATTGCCGCGTTAAAGGACCCGGAGGTGAACATCCGTGCGGCTGCGGTTGAAGCATTGAGGACGCGGGGCATCCCGCCCGTCGGACAGGGCAGCCAGAAACTCTTCGATGCCCTCGCGGAACTGATTAAGACCGAACCAACGGACAATGTCCGCAACAAGGCCCGAGCCCTTTACGACCTGATCAAACCGACTCTGCCGCCGTCGTCCCCAGGAACGACCCTGGAAACTCCAACCTCGACTCCCCCAACCGCTGAGACGCCCGGGACGTCCTGAGGGGACATTGCGTTCGTACAGACTCTCGCAGTGACGGTCGCATATCGCACACGGCGCTCCAGGTGCGCGCGACCCACCATGGACGACTCCCTGACTTGCCGGGCTTCTCAACCATCTGGATTCATGCGTGAATACGTGACGCAATCTATGAAACACAGTACTTAGTAACGAAACGTGAAACAGGAGGTTGACTATGACAATCGAAGACTTGCGCGAAAAATTGAGCGCGATGAACGATGAAGGCTACAAAGATTTTCTCAGCAAACTTCTTGCTGCTGACAGCGCGATGGGCGACTCTCAGTACGAAAATTTTTTCATCGAACTTGGCAAGCCACCGTCAATAGAGGAGTTTGTTCGCGCGTATGCCTATAAGCCGCAATTCGAGCGCACTATCTGTTATCATCTGGGGCTGAAGACCGAAGACGAGAAGTTGGTGGAAGGGGCGCTGAGGTCTGCGGAAGGAGCAGCGGCTTCCGCGAATACTGCCAAGATTGCCGTGATCATTTCTCTTGCTTCGGCCGTCGTTTCATTTGCAATCCAATTTATCCTGAAGAAGTTCTGCTAGACCGTGGTGCACCAGGACGAACCTTTCTGAGACCGGAAGGTCTCTATCGGCCAAAGACGGACGGGAAGGATGAAATCCTCTGCCTTGAGCGTGTTCTCGTCGGTCCTGTATTTGCCGCACACAATTCCACGTTTTCGCACGTGTGAAGAAAACCCTCCGGTTGGGAACCAGGATAAAAGAGAAGCGGTCGGGTGCCAGGATTGCTCCCTAATCTTTTGGACGGCCTTCGGCGCGCCATACAAATTCGGGCCTATCATACTCGCCGAGTTGACGAAGCAAGAGCATGAACCCGTCAGGGCGCTGTTCCCTGATCACATAGTCCGTGCGTCCGAAGCGCAAATCATCGACAGGTTTTGGAAATCTCCTTCCCTTGCGAAACCGCACCTCCAGATGCGGAGCGTACACAAAGGGCCTTGGGTAAAACACCCTCAACTCATGATCCTCATAGGGAGGAGGTATCTTCTCTATCCCGTCAAGCACTATTGTTCGGTCTTCGGCCCCTTTACCTGCCCCGCGTCTTTTAGGAGTCACTACAACAAGCAGGAGCACGAGACCAATCCCAAAGAGCACGTAGGTTCGGGTGCAGTGGTTGCCTTCGACGGCGCTCCAGGCCCCAAACACGAAGGAGCCGACGGAGCAGAGCGCTTCAATTCTCCGAAACTTGCTCATGGGCAGCATCGCCTCAGTTGAGTTGTTCGGCGTGGCTTGTGATGCTATATCATAACAAAGCGGAGATATTGTGAAAAGCTGTGGACGAGGGATGGAGAGAGCGTATCCTCCAGGGAAAGCAGGTCATTCAGAAAGCAAAGAGGAGGGCGCGCTCATGGAAAACGAAACGGTAGTTTCGTTAGGAGGTCAAGTGGCGAAGGAGTCGAAGGGGTCGTTGGAGGAATTGGTTCGCCCGCACGTCGTTCGCCCGAATCTGGAATTGGCATACTCCGAGATGTCAAAAGACAAGAAGAGAGAAGCAGAAGCTCTAAATTGGGCAGAAGCGACTTTTAAGGACATAGCGCATGAGAAGAGGTGAGGTTTGGTGGGTCAATTTTGGTCCCTCGGTCGGCGGAGAGATCAGAAAGAAATGTCCTGCCGTGATCGTCAGCAATGACGCATCAAATAAGTTCCTGAATCGAGTTCAAGTTGTTCCTTTAACCAGAAAGACAGATCGCCTGTATCCGAGCGAAGCACTTGTCATTTTTAAGGGTAAAGAAAGCAAAGCCATGGCCGATCAACTGGCTACCGTAAGCAAGTTGAGACTTTTTAGACGTACCGCCGTAATTTCAGATGAAGATATGCTCAGGATAGGTGAGGCAATTAAAGTCCAATTGGATATTTATTAGAAAAGGGCTCCATCGGGACACTTTTCTCTCGCCAAGACGCGAAGGCGGGAAGAATGCACGAGTTCCCCCCTCTTTGCGTCCTTTGCGGCTTTGCGAGAGGTCTTCCCTGTCCTAACCCTGTCCCGGTAGCACCTATTTTGAAGGCAGAGACCGCAGAGAGCGCAGAGGGGAAAGGAATCCCAATGGGAATCCCGTTGATGGCATCGTCTCGCGAATCTGCAATCTGCGTTCCAGAGTCTGCAATCCAATCACAGCCCTCTTCGGGAGTCGCGGACCGGCGGTTTCTCCTCTCGGAGAGGACGCACGACGCGGAATCCTAAGAAATTCGTCGGGACGTGCCACCATTTGCTCTTTGGCTCCTGCGGATCGGCGTTCAGCCACCAATCATAAGAATGGTCGCGGCTGGCGGACCGCAGCTTTGAGGCTGGGGTCTCGAAGTGCCCGCCGCGAATCGCGTGGTTCGTGCCCTTCTCCGGGCCGCGAGGGTCAAGGGGCCATTTGTCCACGGGAAACGCGCCGTAAGAATCCGCCTGATACCAGTCCAGACACCACTCCGCGGCGTTGCCGTGCATATCGTGGATGCCCCATGCATTTGGCTTCTTCTGTCCGACGGGATGCGTTTCGTGGTTGCTCTTGCCCGCATACCAGGCGAATTCTTCTAACTTCGGCACGTCATCCCCGAAGCAGAACGCCCCCTCGGAGCCGGCGCGGCAAGCGTACTCCCATTCTGCCTCCGTCGGCAACCGATACGACTTCCCCGTGACCTTCGACAGCCACACACAGTAAGTCATGGCGGCATGCCAACTGATTCCAACAACCGGCCGGTCGCCGCCGCCGAATCCTCGGTACGGGTCGCCGTAGGCCGGAGTTGGTCCCGTGATACCGTCAACATCGTCTTCCTCTTCCGGCGTCCCCTTGGGCAAACCGGGGCACGCCTCGCGGAACGCGTCATAGGCATCCCAGGTCACCTCGACTTTCCCGATCCAGAAGGGGCTGAGCGTCACTTTGTGCTGGGGTCCCTCGTCCTCCTTGCGCCCCGGCTCCGACGGAGGGCTGCCCATAAGGAGCGTTCCGCCCGGCGCCGCAATCATCTCGAAGGTGAGGTCGGTGCCCGGAATCTTTTCTACGTAACTCTCAAGGGGCTGCGGGTCCGGCGCCGGATTGTTTGCCGCCCCTTCTGAAGACGTTGCGCTGGGAATGTTGCTGCACGAGATTGCCAGCGACAGTGTGATGCCTAAGACGACCGCCGACCAGAGCATGCGACGCTTCCGCTCGCGTCGGGCCGTACTCCTGTTATCCCGTGCCGCCGTGACGTTATTGATTTCTCGCTTTTCCACGGGAGACAAACGCTGCATGTTGTCCGTCCTCCTTTCCGAATCGCAAAAGTCACTTCTTATTCAGGATAAAGTCTTCTTTGCTGTTAGGTCGGTCCAGAGTTTACACCGAAACCGCCCTCCCTTCAACCTTCGAGGAAGGCAGGGGTGCGGCTCTATTATGGGGGCATGGCTTATTGCGCCCCTTCAGGGCTTTGTCTCGGAGAAGATGCCAAGCCCCGGCGGGGCGGGAGAGAGCATCTCCGGCCGTGCTGAAGATCAAAGCATCGTTCACGAAGGCGCCTCAACGGGGCGGAATGAGGCGGCCCCGGCGGCAGCCGTAAGCTCCTTCAGCCCGAAGCGAGGGGGCCGTGAGCGAGCCTCGTAAGACCCCGCGCATTGCCTCCGCCGGGCGACAAGCTCATCGAGACACAGATAGACGACAAACCGGCCGGCGCCTGAGAGCGCCGGCCGGCTTGAAATGTCAAACTCGCTTTTTTCTTCTCGCACCGTTCCGCGACCGGTCAATTGTCACTCAAGGCGAAGCACATCCCCCCGTTTGAAGCCCGCCCCTTGCTCGATCGCAGCGATGGAGTATTTCTCCCTGACCTCGACAACAGATACAATCCCCGCCCTTGTCTCCTCGACGCCGAGGAGTTCGCTGGTGTCAGGATCGGTCAGTTCCTCTCCCTTGCTATAGACGACGAACTTCTGTCCGGGTTGAACACCTTCTCGTTTGCCGCAAGTGAGGTACGCCTTGCCTCCCTGAACGATGACGATGCTTCCCCTCCAGGGGACTTTCTCCATGTTGAGAGTGACCCAATGAGCCGCTTCGTTGACCACTTCCTGCGTCGCTTTTCCGAGAGGGGTGTTCTCAAACACGCCGGCCGTTTCTTTGCTTGCATAATTGGCGTCGGTTCCTGCGTAAGTCCCCTTTTTCTCTACCGCTTGAGAGAATAGAAGATGCTCGGTGCTTGTGTCGAACATCTCCACACGAATCGCTACATGCGCCACGCCAGCGACATCGCCGGCGCCTGTGGTCTGTTTCTCGAAGGAGAACTCCGTGACCGCCCCCGTTACGGCGACCTGGGCTGGGACGAACCTTCCGGAGCCCAGCCCTTCAACCGGAGAAGTTTTGCCCGAGAATCCCATCCCTTGTCGCCTGAGAATCCTTTGAACGTCGGGTCTCTCGACGACAACGAAGCGGTCGGTTTGCATGAGTGCTGCCGTGAGCATATCGGCAATCCCAGAACCGACTTGCCATTGCGCGGTGAACGCCGACTCATTCCAAAAATCCGTCACGGCGATGGACTTCCTTGGTCCCTTCAATGGCGGGAGTGCCTCGACAGCGGTCTCCGCCGGGGGAGCCTCTAACGGCACACCCACAATAACACCCTGGGAAGTGCCCTCGACGGGCACAGCCTTGGCGCCTCCTTCTACGGGCTTGGCCTCAATGACCTTCTCTGCGGCTGCTCCGACCGTCCCTGTCCCCGGCTGAGGCTTGCCCAGAATCACCGGCGGAGCCTCTCCTCCCCCGGGGCACGACAAAATGATAAATGCCCCAGCAAACGCCGTGAGAAAAACCATCCGTGCGATTCGTCTCATTCTCTCCCTTCCTGCCATGTCGTGTCATCCTCCTTGCTGGCGTCCGCCAGCTTTGAACATGCACGCAACTTGAAGCCTTTACGTATGCTCGATATTACACAAGCTAACACCCATTTCGACAAAGGCTTAGACGAACAAGGCTGACCTTTTGTTCTTCTTGCTTCGCCGGAAACCCGCACGTTGGGGCGCGCCGCAACGCAGGTCTTGTCTTTACATCGTCCCCGGGCTGGGGGCGGGTGCTGTGCCCGTTCCGGGGGTGGGAACAAGTTTGCTTTTCAACTCCTCGTTCTCGCGTTTCAACGCCGCGATTTCCTTGTTGACCTTCTCGATCTGGGCGCTGAGGACTTGAATTTGATTGTCCTTCTCCTTCAACTGGTTTTGCATGATGGCTACTTCAGCCAGCGAAGCGGACCTATTCGCTTGTGCCGCTTTGAGTTGGCCCAGCAGCCTTGCCACTTCGTCGGCAACCGCATCTCTTTCTTTCTTGAGTCCAGCCAGTTGCGCCCTGAGGTCCTCGTTCTGTGTCGCGAGCTTGTCCTTGTCGAGGCTCAGCGCCTCCTTTTCGGTGAGAAGGTCGCTGTACTTCTGCTTCTGCGTCGTAACGCACCCGCACAACACGAGCCCAAGAAAACAAAGAACCGCACTACACGTTGCGATTTTTCCTGTCATTTTCGTTCTCCTTTTGCCGCGATGTCACCGTTCTGGGAGGTCCCTCAGCAACTGTGCCGAGTCGAGGAATGTTCTCCCAAACGGAAGTACAAGGGCGCGGCTCTCCTGCCTCGAGAGGGACGCATTCCATGCACCCACCATGCATCTCACAACTCATTTCGACGGGACAAGGCTACTGCCCGCGTACATATTCTGTCAAGGCACAAAAAGCCGTGCCGCCGGCCGCGACCCGGAACCTCATTGCTAAGAACTTCTTGCCCTCACGGACTGAGGAAATGCGAAAATATCTTGAACGGATTTCCCCATCTGCCCATACTCTCGATGGCGTTGTGAGACCAGCCCTGCGGCGTCGAGCAACAGGACGGCGGATTGGCGCCGCGATGCCTCGCGCGGCGAGGGATTTATCAGAGGAGGACAGGAGGCATGAGACTCGTCAGCTATGTCAAGAACGGCCAGCACAGGGCCGGCCTGGTTTGCGAGGACATGATCGTTGACCTAACAAGAGCTTCTCAAGGCGAATCGGTTCGCAGGAAACATGGGAGGCCTCTTCCCCCCAGCGTGAAGCGAATTCTGGAGTTGGGTGAGGAAGCCCTGGCGGTAGTCTCCCTCATCGAGTCTGAATTCGCAGGACACGTGCCTGAAGACTTGCCTCCCGATTTTTGCCTGCCCTTGCATCAAGCCAAGCTCGTCGCGCCAGTCCCCGACCCGCAGAAAATCATCTGCATCGGGATGAACTACAGGGACCATTGTGAGGAACAGAAGAAGCCTTTACCGGAAAAGCCAATCATCTTCGCGAAATTCCCGACGGCGCTCATCGGGCACAACCAGCCCATCGTGAAACCTGCTCTCACAGAGAAAATGGACTATGAGGCGGAGCTTGGGGTCGTCATCGGGAAAAGGGGGAAGAATATCCCGGAAAAGCAGGCGCTTTCGCACGTGGCCGGCTATACCATCGTAAACGATGTCACGGCGAGGGACATCCAGGTTTCCGACGGGCAATGGGTGCGCGCAAAAAGCTTCGACACGTTCGCGCCGAGCGGGCCTTTCTTAGTCACAGCAGACGAGGCGCCCGACCCCCAGAACATGGACATCCGCCTGGCGGTGAACGGGGAGGTGCGGCAGAGCTCGAACACGCGGAACATGGTGTTCTCGGTTGCTTACCTGATCTCGTACATATCCCGCGTCTGCACTCTACTTCCCGGCGACCTCATCTCGACAGGAACGCCCGGCGGAGTGGGTGTGTTCCGCGACCCGCCCGTTTTCCTGAAGGAGGGCGACGTGATTTCCATCGAGATCGAGCGGTTGGGGGTCTTGACAAATCCCGTCAGAGAGGAACACACAGCGACATAGAATCTCGCGCGCAATCCTCTTGCCGGGCGATGGATGAGCCGCTCTCCCCCTGACGTGGAAGGATGCGACACGGGGAGAACCTGCTCCGCGGCCGCTGGGGATTCGTGCCCTACGGCGTCGTTGTCGTCTGTGTTTCCACCTGAACAGGGTTGTAGAGCGTGACGGAGCCCGCGTCTCCTCTCTCGTCCACCGCAGTCCCGAAAATGGCTACGTACGCCGACGTGGTGGCTGTAGTACCTCCCGCGGGCGTGATGCTCAGGCTGGCCCTTGACTCAACCACGCCGGTCAGGGCAATGGTTCCTCTACGAGTCTGGGTTGTCAGGTAAATCTCCGCGGCAAACGATTCGGGGACCGTGGGCTGTTGTTGCTGGCCGGGTTGTTGTTGTTGCTGCTGTCCCCCTACTGCGAATACGCCGGACTTCGTGAAGTTGCTCAGCGTTCCCGTCCAGGTGCGACCGAGATTGTCAATCCCCTCGAGGGACTTGCCGCTCTGGGACAACTGGATAGAACTGAAATTCGGCAAAACCCCGGGGTCCTTCGAGAGAACGTCGTACCTGCCGCTGATGAACGCTTCCACGTCCCCAAAACCGCTTGTGGAACTCCCACTGCAGCCGAACAATCCCACGACCGCTACCCCAGCGAGCGCCAGTAACAGTAGTATCCGCACCATGTTCTCCTCCCTCAACGTTGGATGCTTGAGGCCATTGGCCTCCGCAGATGGTTGCCCTCTAACCGATAGAAAGCCATCTCCGCCGTCGGTAGTATGCACAAAAATGTGGGCTTTTCAAAGCCAAAAATCACGCCATGTAAAACGTACCACCGGATGCCCTTCCGGTCAAGGGAAATTCCGGCGGCTCGTTTTGCAGGAAACATTCTGGCATGGCGGTGGCGCCTTCCAGGGGGAATCCTGGGGCACGTCTGTTTTCGGCAGACCTTGACCGCTTTCCTGAGTTCTGTTAGGGTTCAAGCAGAAAAGCGGGAGAAAAACCTGAATGAAAGGGCGAAAAAAGGTGTCCGCGGACCCTGCGCATCTTTACTATTCTGGAGCCGCTGTGAGGCTTCTCGCACGCCTTGTGGCGCGAAAACACGGCATCCGCCTCGGCGAGATTCTTCGAGAGGTGGATGCTGCACAGAGGATGTCCGTTGACGAATTGCAGGCATACCGCGACCGGAAGTTCGTCGCTCTGGCAAGGTACTGCTATGCTCACGTCCGCTACTACCGGCAATTGTTCGACAAACTGGGCTTGTCGCCACGTTCTTTTAGGGGGCTGGAGGACTTATCGTCCATCCCCCCGCTCACAAAGGAAACCCTGCGTCAGCGCTACAAGGACCTCCTTTCCGACGAGCTCACGTCTCTGAAGCCTGTCTCCGGCTCGACCGGCGGAACAACCGGCGAGCCAATCATCATCCTTATGGATACGTGGACGGCCTTCGTCCACGACGCCTGCCACGTCCGCGGGCTTGCCTGGTCGGGCTACAAGATGGGCTTTCCGACTCTGGTTTTGGCGGGGGTGAGCGTAGGCGTTGAAAAAAAACGCCTCAGGGACCGGGTGAACCGTCGTTTCAGCCACATGCATCTTTTCCCTGCTTTACAGCTCGACCCCTCGAACTCCGTAGCCCTCGCTGGGGTCTGCCGCAAAAAAGGCATCCGGTACGGCATGGGATACCCATCCGCCTGGTTCATCTTGTGTGAACACCTCGAGAAAGCCGGAGAGCGACTTCCCCTTCAAGCTGTCTATTCGACGGCGGAACTCGTCTATGAGCACTGGGCGCAAAAAATCAAGCAGGTCACTGGCGCCGACATACTCGATTACTACGGATGCGGTGAAATAAACGCCCTCGGATACAGGCCCGCTGCGGGCCTTCCCCACTGCGTGCCGGAGGACCATGCGATTATCGAAGTCGTTGACGATAACAGGAGAATTTCTGCAACAGGCACAGGCGAGTTCGTCATCACGGAGCTCAACAACAAAGCTCTCCCGCTCATTCGATACTGCAATGGCGACGCAGGATGCATTGGCGATCCAGATTTGAGCACGGGCCTTCCGTTCCGCCGCATCCTGCGTCTTGATGGCCGAGTCAATGAATTCTTCTACCGCACGGACGGTTCGAAAGTGTCTGGTGTCCTGGCAACCTACCTCCTCCAGCGAACGCGCATTCCCCTCGACGAGTTCCAGCTCTGCCAGGACCGAATCGGCGCCATCGTTCTCCGGCATACTCCTTCGCCTTCGCTTACTCCTGACAACAGGAAACTGATCACGCGGATTCTGAAGTCCATCTTAGGCGACGACACGGAGGTGTCTTTTGAAGAAACCGCCGATTTTCCCCTGACCGCTTCAGGAAAGAGGCGCTTCGCCATCTGTCGGGTCAACAGCTCTTGCAGTTCGCGCGGACGGGGATAGTGCCCCGCAGAAGTTGCGTGCGGAGACGGGAGCCGCTTGTTCGAGCGAATGCGGGAAGATGCGCCTTTCCGGTCTTGTCGCCGGCGGGGGAACATCGTATAATGTATCCGTGAATCTCAGCGGGTGCCTTTCCTGGAGAGTGTATAGAGTTGCTGGATGAGCCCCCGTGAGGGCTGCTGCACTGTCCTCGAACCGTTTTCCTTTCGGAGAACCTTGTGTGCCTGTACCAGACAACAGAGACCGCCGCACAGGTTGAAGCGCGTCCATCCGGTCGGGGCCAGACGCCATGCTGTAAAACCGCAGCAAATACGGGTCCTGCCGGGAGTCGTTCCGCTCCGATGCTCAGTGAACGGCATCCGGAGTGGAATGAACGGGCTCCGATGCTCAGTGAACGGCACTTAGAGTGGAATGAACCGGCTCCGCTGTGCAGTCAAGGGTTCCCACCTGAGCGGCAGGCGTCGCCGCTGCGGAGCGACCCAGTCCCACCGTCCCGTCAAACGTTCACTGGAGGGAAAGAACGCTTCACTGCAAGGAGTCAACGCTTCACTCCGAGGAATGGAAGAGTCACTCCTCACCGTTTAAGCAACGCAACTCACACAGCATCAGTGCATTGGGTTCAATTGACATGATTGTAATACCAACCACATCAAAGACGCCCCAGAGGGGCGGGAAAGGAGCGAAAATGGCAGACTATATTCCAGCTTCAGATTCTATGTTCGACGAATGGGCGAGAACCTTCTGGGAATATTGTCTCTCGTCAGCCGCATCCCTGGGTCTCTCGCCTGATGATGTCAGCGCGATGCAGGATGCCTATAACGAGTGGCATCCCGCCTATGTCACTCACCAGCGTACACGCAACGAGGCAACAGCCGCAACGGAAAGCAAGGACGAGGCGAGAGATAACGTGGAAGAGATCTTCCGACGCTACACGAAGATAATTCAGGCAAGACCCGAGACAACGGACTCCCAGCGCGAGGGGCTGGGGATCACCGTGCCGGACAGGACGAGGACGGTCCTGGCCGCACAGATGGTCTTGGCGAATGAGGCGCCATTACTTTTGGTTGACCATTCCCTACGCGGCCAGACGATAATTCATTTCGGCCCCAATCCCTCTAATGAAAGAGAGAACGCCCTACCACAGGGCATGAGCGGAAGTAAAATATGGTATCACATCGGAGGTCTGCCGGAAACTGAGGACGAATGGACGTGGCTCGCCGATGATACGAATTCACCCTATACGCATGTCATCCGTGGCGACAAGGCACTAACTCTCGCGTACAGGGCACAATACTTCGACAGGAG
>JAUYEE010000065.1 GCA_030691545.1 bacterium
CCGGCGAAGTGGTGATTCAGACGTTCCAGCCGCATCACGAAGCGGTCCTCGCGGCAAAAGACCACAACTACGAGTTGTTTTGTCGAGAGGAGTTGCGGCAGCGGGAGGAGCTGAGCTATCCACCGGCAGGTCACCTGGTCGCCGTGAATTTCACCGGGAAGGATGAGAACAAGGTGGAGGCGGCGGCCTTTGAGGTGATAAAGGCGCTGGCGGAAAGACTGCCCGAAAGCGTAAAGGTCCTCGGCCCGGCGCCGGCAAGGATTTCGCGGGCAAAGAAAATCTATCGGTATCGTGCGGTGGTCAAGTGCCCCGCCGTGGAGCTGGCGACCGCGGCCTACAAGAACGTGTTGAAAACGGCGAAAATCCCGCATGGCGTGAAAGTGGGGATTGATGTGGACCCAATTTCGATAGACTGAATTCACGGGGTAACGCCGCCGTCCCGGCGGCTGTCTTGAGGGCGTCCCGCCCTCAGTAACGGGGGCAAGATGCCCGCGAGACAGCCGGCAGGATGCCGGCGGTACAAGGCAAGATGCCCATGCCTGTCTGCCGTAGCACAGGCAGGCCACCTCAAGGGAGGAATAGGAATGAATCGTTTGACAAAAACTGTGTACGTGGCACTCGTGTTCGGGGTGCTGCTTTCTGTGAGCGAATCCTATGGCGCCTCTTCCTGGAGAAAAACTGTACTGCCCCAGGAAATCCAGGCGACGGAGATAGAGGAAAGCATCGCTCTGGTGATAACCCAGCAAAATGCCTATGCCTACGACCGGACGCGAAAGAGCTGGGTGGGGCAGCAAATTCCGACCTTATTGGTCGGACAATTGGTCGCTCCGCGAACAGCGGTGTTCTGGACGGCGTCTCAGGCCTGGGGGTTCAGCCCGAAAACCGGAACGTGGTCTCAGACTGGCCTTGCCGCGCAGATTACCGACTCGAAAGTCTCCGACGATGTCGCAGTGGTGTGGACAGCCACGAGGCTGTACGCCTACAGCGCCCTGACGGGGAACTGGACAATATTCAACCTGACAGGCGCCATTGGTTCGGTCGAAGTGGACAAGCAGGTCGCGTTGGTGAAGTCGGGAAGGAAGGTGTACGGGTACAGCGCGTTTCTGGACTCGTGGACGGAATTATCGCTTTCGATGGACCCGCAGGGATCCGTCATCGGCGGGCGAGTGGCGATGGTCTGGACATCCACGAGAGTTTACGCCTTCAGCGCCAATGACGGGCAATGGAAATCGGAGACGATTTCGGGTACACCGCAGCCAGGGTTGGCCAACGAGGATGTCGCGATGCTCTGGAGCACGAACAAGGTCTATGGATTCAGCGCGACGACCGCCAAATGGTTGTCGAAGTTCACCTCGGGCACCATTGCCGGAGGAAAAGTCGGGAGGGGAGTCGGTCTCCTGTGGACCAATGCGTATGCCTACGGTTTCTCCGGCTCCTCAGGGGAATGGACACAAGTCACCCTCTCAGGAGCTTCTCCGACGGGTGATGTGGCGGATTCCGTGGGAGTGGTCTGGACCGACAAGAAAATCTTCGGGTACAGCCCCAGCCGGGGAGACTGGGCCTCGGAACTTCTCGCGGGCAGTTCACCCGTCTTGTTGATGGGAGACGGCATTGGCGTGGTCCGGACGAACCTCAAAGCGTTCGGGTATTCTGCAACGATGAACACCTGGGGATCGGTGAATTTGCCCTCGAGAACGATAACCGGGAACGCCGCCGAAAATGTCGCTGCCCTCTGGACGGACGTCGAGGTATTCATCTACGACGGGCTGGACGCAGCATGGAAGACGCGAACGCTTGCAGGAGGGTCACGGAACGGAGCCGTGGGCGATTATCTGGCGATGATTCGCACCGACCAGACGCTCTATGTTTACGACGTGAAAGTCCATGACTGGGTGGAA
Source organism: bacterium (assembly GCA_030691545.1). GTDB lineage: Bacteria > Auribacterota > JABMQX01 > JABMQX01 > JABMQX01 > JAUYEE01. Next base: position 1,899 of record JAUYEE010000065.1, read on the forward strand.
GTGAGCATTCCGGGAAGTACCACGGGTGGCGAGGCAAAGGAACAGTTCTGCGTCGCCTGGGGCACGGAGCGCGCGTACGGGTATCTCGCAGGGTCAGGAGCGTGGGACGCCCTCATTCTCCTCGGCGCCTATGTGCAAAACAACGTCGGAGACAGATTGGACATCCTGACCGGGTCCCAGGGATACGTCTTCGGATATAGCAAGGAAAGAGGGGAATGGGAAACGTACGGCGTGGACTACATCAGAACGGGTACAGCCGTCAGCAAGGACCTAGGGATGATCTGGGGGACGACAGAGGTGACCATCTTCGACCCGGTCCAGTTCGACACCGACGGCGATGGAATGGCGGACTGGTGGGAGGACAAATACGCCTTCGACAAGTTCAACCCCCTCGACGCATTCGACGACGCCGACGGCGATGGTAAAAGGAATTACTCCGAGTTTCTTGCGGATACAGACCCGAAAGACTCCAACTCCCTTCTGAGAATGGAAGACGTCGTGTTGTCCGCTGACTTATTGATACGTTGGCAGAGCGTTGCAGGGGTGCGCTACCGAATTGAAGTCAGCGAGAACATGATCGTCTGGCGCACCGTCAGCGGGGAAATCACCGCCCTAGAGAACCTCACCGAATGGCGGGACTCGACAATCGGCGACATCCCGATGCGCTTCTACCGGGCGGTCGTGATTCCATAGCACCCAACCCCTCGCGAAACATGTAGCGCGGGCGTCCCGCCTGCTATTTCATCGTCCTGGGCTCGGCGACACGGTGAAGGCGACCAGGGAACGCGGCGGAATGCCTGCTTGGAGGGTATTCCCGCTGATACTGATGCTTGATCCCCGGTCCAGTGGACGCAACGAGGTGAAAGAGAAACCACTGGCGCCGCTCCGGCTGAACTCAATCTCCGCAGGACTGTCGTTGAAGTTCTCAATCACCACGAAATCGCCGCTGTAGAGGTAGAGGGCGACCTTTGACGGGGCGGAGAATTCGATTCCGAAGGGGGCGAGAAGAGGCTTGCGGACTGCGTCGAGCTCCTCGCGGGTGAGATTGTACAGGTCGCGCGGTTCATCGCCCACCTTGAGAATGTGGAGATTCTTCACCTGCTGAGGCAGCATGGTTTTGAGGTGCTCCAAATGGGTGGTTATGAGAACTGGCCTGCCTGTGGTTATCAGGATCTTCTCGAGGGCATCGGGGAAGTCGGGGTCGGCGAGGGCGTGCTGCGAGAAAAAGGCGACTTTTGCCTCCGGGTCAACGTTCGTCGCTGGCACAAGTGGAAGTCCCAGCATTCCCACGAAGTCGAAGATGTATTCCTCTTGTTTCGGCGGGCTGTTCGGCGGTTTGGGGGCGTGAATGCCGATGATGGACTTGCCGCGGACGAGTTGGGCGAGCTTGAACAGCGCGGGGATTTCCTCCCTGAGCCGTGCGACATCGGCAGCCGCCTGCCCTTCTTGAAGCGAGCCGTAGCAGAAGAGAAGGGCGTTTCGAGCCTGGCCAAGGATGGTCTGGCGGGCTTGCTCGACATACGTAGGCGGACTTGTGCCGTAGGGGTCGAACCACCCGCCGCCGGTCTTTTCCCCTCCGATTTTTCCGAGCCACTGCATGATGAAGTAGGACTCGTATTGTGCCTTGCGTCCCCAGCGGGTGCTATCGGGGTCGCGCGATTCCGTCCCGACCCAGATGAGGTCGAAAGCCTCCGTCTGGCGGACGACGTCGTAGCCTCTCTCGTGAAACTTGTCGTACCACTGCGGGTACTTAATGATGATTTTGACTTTGGGGTTGACCTTCTTCGCAGCAGCGAGGATTCTGGTCCTTGAGACATCCAGCATAAGGTCGCAGCGGTATTCGGACCAGCTTTTTGAGCCTTTCGCCTTCTCACATTCCTCGCATTGGCAGTCGATGAAGAGAAAGTCGTCAATCATAATTTCGTCGAACATGCTCGCCGCGTATTCGAATTCGCTCTGGAGTTTTTCCTGCGTCGGGATGTCTGTGTAGCAGGAGATGACGTTCCAGCCTTTCAGGGATTGCTTGCCGATGCGGGTCGTCGTGATGCAGCCGGACGCTTCGACACCCTCCTTGCGAAAGCGGTCTCTGGCGTTTTCAAGGGCCTTGCGTTCAGCTCGGTAGCCGTCGCGAAAGGATTCGATGAAGACTTTCGTCACAGCGGTGTCCTTGCACCAGCGGACCGCATTCTCGAGGCCTTCTTCGGGGGAAAGATACTGGCGGACGTTCTGCGCTGTAAAAAGGGTAGAGAAACGGAACGCGTCTTTGTTCTCGAGCGCCACGTCCCAGAGGGACGACGCTGTTGTTTCAGTTGCCAGACTGGAAGTGGATGCCAGGTTGACAACGAGTGCTGCGAAAAGAAATGTCAGAAGTGTTGTTCTCATAGAGAAGGTTCTCCTTATTCATGAAGTTGAATGACCCGAGGATGTTATCACGCGACCGCACGGCCTGTCCCTATGATTCTTCCCTCCCGTGGGGAATGACAACCTCGCGCAAAGGCGCGAAGACGCCAACGGGTGATTTCGTTTGACGGGCCGGGGTCGGGATGGTAATCTTTCACTACGCCGACGCCGAAGAAACTACTTTCGGCGGGACGGCGTTTTTTTGAGGAAATGACCGCGTTTTCTGGCGGGGCGGAGAGCGGAGTCGAAAGCCCCGCTGCATTTGTGTCGGGACGCGAAGAGAGATATGGAAAGGACTAAGGCGAAAATCGCACTCGAGGACGGGACGGTTCTAAAAGGGCTGTCCATCGGAGCCACCGGCGAGACGTCCGGGGAGGCGGTCTTCAACACGAGCATGACCGGCTACCAGGAAATCCTCACAGACCCCTCCTACAAGGGGCAGATCGTCGCCATGACCTATCCGCTGATCGGCAACTACGGGGTCAACGCCGAGGATGTCGAATCGTGCCAGCCGTTCGTGGAGGGCTTTGTCGTCAAGGAGTGCAGTGAGATTGCCAGCAACTGGCGAGCGGAGAAGACTCTCGATGAGTACCTCCGTGAGCACAACATCGTCGGAATCGAGGGCGTGGACACCCGATTCCTGACAAAGCACCTTCGCGTCGCAGGCGTCATGAAGGCGGTCATCTCGACGGAGGACCTCGATGACGAGAGCCTCGTCCGAAAGGCGAAGGAGTCACCGGGGCTGGTCGGCAGAGACCTGGTCAAGGAGGTCGCGTGCCGCGAGTTCTGGAAATGGAACGATACCGGCCGGTTCACCGTCGTGGTCCTCGATTGCGGGGTGAAGCACAATATCCTGCGCAGCCTCGCCTCGCGAGGTTGCCGTGTTCTGGTGGCGCCCGCCGAGGCGAGCGCGGAGCAGATTCTCGAGTTGAAGCCGGACGGCTTTGTTCTTTCCAACGGCCCGGGGGACCCTGCGGCGCTGCCGTACGTGGTCGAGACTCTCCGGAATCTCCTCGACAAGATGCCTATCTTCGGCATCTGCCTCGGGCATCAGATGCTGGGGTTGGCTCTCGGCGGAAAGACCTACAAGCTGAAGTTCGGGCATCGCGGAGCGAACCACCCGGTCAAGGACTACAGGACCGGGCGCATTTCGATAACGGTGCAAAACCACGGCTTCTGTGTGGACGCCGACACGCTCGACCCGAATGACGTGGAGGTCACGCACATTAACCTCAACGACCAAACCCTGGAGGGGATTCGCCACAAGAAGTTGCCTGTCTTCTCCGTGCAATTTCATCCGGAGGCTTCTGCGGGCCCGCACGACGCGGCGTATCTATTCGATGAGTTCATCGCGATGATGGAGGCTCGACGTGCCAAGAAGAACTGACATACATAAGATTCTTATCATCGGTTCCGGCCCCATCATCATCAGCCAGGCGTGCGAGTTCGACTACTCGGGCACCCAGGCGTGCAAGGTGCTCAAGCAGGACGGCTTCGAGATTATCCTGGTCAATTCCAATCCCGCGACCATCATGACGGACCCCGTTATGGCCGACCGGACGTACATCGAGCCGATCACCCCGGAGGTCGTTGAACGAATTATCGAGCGGGAGAGACCGGACGCGTTGCTCCCAACGCTTGGCGGGCAGACCGCTCTGAACACGGCGGTTGCTCTCTCGGACAGGGGCACCCTCGAGAAGTATCAGGTCGAGACGATAGGGGCGAAAATCGAAGCCATCCGCAAGGCCGAGGACCGCCTCCTGTTCAAGGAAGCCATGGAGCGAATCCGGCTGGAGGTTCCGCGAAGCGGTGAAGCAACGAATATGGAGGAGGCGAGAGAAGTCCTCGGATACATCGGGCTGCCCGCAATCATACGTCCGGCGTTCACGCTCGGCGGGACCGGTGGCGGCGTCGCTTACAACAGAGAGGAGTTCGAGGAGATCGCCCTTCAGGGGCTCGAGCTCAGCATGATCCGCCAGGTTCTCATCGAGGAATCGGTCATTGGGTGGAAAGAGTTTGAGCTGGAGGTCATGCGAGACCTCAAGGATAACGTCGTCATCATCTGCTCCATCGAAAACTTCGATCCGATGGGGGTTCACACCGGGGATAGCATAACCGTCGCCCCCGTGCAGACCCTCACCGACAAGGAATATCAACGAATGCGGGACGGTGCCATCGCGTGCATTCGGGAAATCGGAGTGGAGACGGGCGGCTCGAACATCCAGTTCGCCGTCAACCCCGAAGACGGGCGGATGGTCATCATCGAGATGAATCCGCGGGTCTCGCGGAGCTCGGCCCTGGCCTCGAAGGCGACGGGATTTCCCATTGCGAAAATTGCGGCGAAGCTGGCAGTGGGATACACGCTCGACGAGATTCCCAATGACATCACGAAGGAAACGCCCGCCTGTTTCGAGCCGACGATAGACTACTGCGTGGTTAAGATACCGCGTTTCGCCTTCGAGAAGTTCCCGGACGCCAACACGACCCTTACGACTTCCATGAAGTCGGTGGGCGAGGCGATGGCGATTGGAAGGACCTTCAAGGAGGCGCTCCAGAAGGGACTGCGGTCTCTGGAAATCGGAGCGGCCGGTCTGGACGACCTGAAGAAAGAAGTCTCCCCGGAAACCCTCCGGGAACGCCTTCGCACCCCCAACGCGGAGCGTGTGTTCTATATCAAGCACGCTTTTCAGAAAGGGATGACCGTCGAGGGAATCTACGAGTTGAGCCGGATTGACCGGTGGTTTCTACACAACATCCGCCAGATTGTCGCGGTGGAAAATGAGATTCGCGCGCATCGAGAACGAGGCTGGCAGAACATCCCTGCGGAACTTCTCGAACGGGCCAAGGAGTACGGCTTCTCGGATATCCAGTTGGCGCGACTGCTGAAGACCGATGAGATATCCGTCTTCAAGCTTCGGCATGAGAAGGGAGTCCTCCCCGCGTACAAATTGGTGGACACGTGCGCCGCGGAATTCGAGGCCTTCACGCCGTACTTCTACTCAACCTATGAGACGGAGAATGAGATTCTCGAACGCCGAAGTGGATAACGTTCACTCCAGTTTCCCGAGGCGGTCCTCCACGTACCATGAATACACTTGAACGAGTGGAAGAGGCGCGGACTTCATCCGCTGGGCGAGAACCGGAAATCGTGGTCATTGACTACGGACTCGGGAACCTCCGGAGCGTCACGAAGGCGCTGGAGAAGGTTGGGGCGACCGTCGAGTTGACGAGCGACCCGGAAACTATCGTCTCGGCGAAGGGCGCCGTTCTCCCCGGGGTGGGAGCTTTTTCCGCGGGGATGCAGAACCTCCGGTCTCTCGGGCTTCTTCCGGCACTTTGCCAGAGAATTGCCGAGGGAAGACCGCTCCTCGGCATTTGCTTAGGACTCCAGCTCCTCTTCACGGTGAGCGAGGAGCACGGGGTCTGCGAGGGATTGAATGTTATCAAGGGGAAAGTCGTCCGATTCGGCGAGGGGCTGAAAATTCCGCACATGGGATGGAACGCGATTAAACCCGTTCGGCAACCGCCTGCCTCGCATCTTTTCGAGGGAATCCCGGACAATACCTTCTTCTACTTCGTTCACTCGTACTACGTCATGCCGGAGGACGGAAGTGTCACGGCGGCGACGTGTGAGTACGGGACTGAGTTCACGTGCGCGATTGCGAAAGACAACCTGTTCGGCGTTCAGTTTCACCCGGAGAAAAGCAGCGACCTCGGACTGAAAGTTCTGGAGAATTTCGTCAAGTATGTTGGCTAAGCGGATTATTCCGTGTCTCGACGTCAAGGACGCTCGCGTCGTCAAGGGCGTGAATTTCGTGAATCTCCGGGACGCTGGCGATCCGGTGGAAATCGCGGCAGCTTACAGCCGCGAGGGGGCGGATGAAGTTGTCTTCCTCGACATCACGGCGAGCGTCGAGAAGCGCCCCGCCATCCTCGAGGTCGTGAAAAAGACTGCCGAGCAAGTGTTCATCCCGCTGACCGTCGGCGGAGGAATTCGCAACATTGAGAACATCCGGCTTCTCCTCAAGTCCGGCGCCGACAAGGTCTCTCTCAACACCGCTGCCGTGGAACACCCGGCTCTCGTCACCGAGTCCTCCCGCGCCTTCGGCAACCAGTGCATCGTCGTCGCCATTGATGCCAAGCGTGTGCCGCCCGGCAAATGGATTGTCTACACGTACGGAGGGAGGAAACCCACGGGTCTCGACGCCGTCGAGTGGGCGAAGAAAGCAGAGGAACTCGGCGCCGGGGAAATCCTCCTGACCAGCATGGACGCTGACGGCACAAAAAACGGCTACGACCTCGAACTGACCCGCACGATTTCCGAAGCAGTGAACATCCCCGTCATCGCGTCCGGCGGAGCAGGCAACCTCCAGCACCTTTACGAAGCCTTCACCGAAGGCAAAGCCGACGCTGCGCTCGCCGCCTCCATCTTCCACTACGGCGAATACTCCATCCACGAGGCGAAAGAATACCTCCGCGCCCGCAACATCCCCGTCAGGGCATGACGGCATCACCTCCCACACATGAGCGCCCGCCAGCAGTGACACATGGACAGGACAACGCGTTCCGGATACAATACGCTCGCTCGTATTGGTTGGAAAAGAAACGCGCGGGCTCTGCTGTCATCCCCACCTGTGCCGCAAAATCTGCGTGGCCAGGGTAGCCAGTGACGAAAGACAGGTCATGAACGGACGTGATTTGAAACAACTGAGAATTGGGCCATCGGGGGTGAGAGGGATTGTCGGGCAGACTCTCACGCCGGAGCTGATTACGGACTTCGCGTGCGCCTTTGGGACGTACGTGCAGTCGGGTCTCGTTGTCGTCGGGCGCGACACGCGGGCTTCGGGGGAGATGGTCAAGTCGTCTGTTCTCGCGGGCCTCGTGTCAACCGGCTGCACGGTCGTGGACCTGGGCATCTGCCCGACGCCGATCGTTCAGTTCATGGTTCGAGAGCTATCGGCTGCCGGGGCAATCGCCATCAGCGCCGGGCACAACGACGCACGCTGGAACGCACTCGGTTTCATCAATTTCCGCGGGACGTACCTCAATGAGTATGAGGGCGAAGGAGTCCTTGACATTTACCATTCCGGCGAGTTTGCGAAACGACCGTGGGATGCCCTGGGGAGGGTCGAGCAGAAGACGGATTATCTTCCGATTTACTTCTCGCGACTGTGCAGTTTCATAGACACGAAAGCCGTCCGGGAGGCGCACTTCAAGGTCATTATTGACCCTTGCAACGGGGCGGGGGCCTGCGTTGTGGACATTTTGTGCGAGTGTCTCGGCTGCCAGCTTATTCCCATCAACAATGAGCCGACGGGCATATTCCCGCACGACCCGGAGCCCCGCCCGAGAAACGCCCGTCAGATCGCCTCCATCGTCAAGCCCGTTCAGGCGGACATTGGCTTTCTCCTCAGCAGCGACGTTGGCCGTGTCTCCATCGTCACCGATACCGGCGAGACCGTCAGTGAGGAATGCACGTTCCCGCTGGTGCTGGAGCATTTCCTCAACCGGAAGAAAGGGCCGGTCGTGACGAATCTCTCGACGACGAAGATGGTGGACGACATCGCCCTGCGGTACGATTGCCCGCTCGTGAAGAGCCAGGTCGGGCATTTCCACACGATCCACACAATGCTCGGAGAAGACGCGGTCATCGCCGGCGAAGGAAGCGGCACGGTCGCCGTCCCGGAATTCCAGCCAGCGTTCGACGCATTTCTCTCTATGGGCTTGATCCTTGAGATGATGGCGGCGCGCCGGAAGAAGATTTCGGAATTGCTCCGGGAACTCCCGCGGTACCACATCATCAAGGAGAAGATTTATTGTCCGCCGGAAAAAGTGCACAATGCGATAGACGAGGTCAGGCAATACTACCGCAATGAGAAGCCTGACCTCACCGACGGGGTGAGAGTGGACTGGAGCGACGGCTGGCTTCATGTCCGCGCTTCGACCACTGAGCCGCTGATTCGCGTCATCGCCGAGAGCAATCACAAACGAATTGCACGGGAGAGAGCCGATCGCGCCGTCAGCATCATCTCCCGCGTAATATGAAAAGAAAGTGCGATTCACAACGGGCGTAGCAAGCCCAAAACGCAGGTAGCTACAGGACAGGGTTGATATATGCCGCGTGGCTCATCGCTGAAAGTCGGTATCTCAGGCATCCGAGGCATTGTCGGTGAAACGCTGACGCCGCAGTTGGTCACTACGTTCGCGGAAGCCTTCGGGAGCTTCGTTGGCCCCGGCTCGGTCATTGTGGGCCGCGATACCCGTGCCTCCGGCGAGATGGTCAAAAACGCTGTCTTTGCGGGGCTTCTTGCCGTGGGGTGCAAGCCGATAGACGTCGGCATTTCGCCTGTTCCTTCCATTTTGATCAAGACGAATCGCACCGATGCCATCGGCGCCATCGCGATCACCGCAAGCCATAACCCGGTTCAGTGGAACGCACTGAAGTTCGTCGGGCGGGGCGGGTTGTTCCTCAACCGCTACGAGGCCCAGGAGCTTCTGGACATTTACCACCAGTCCGAGTTCGCTCTCGTGGAGACAGACCTGTACATGTCCGTGGTCCGCGATGACGACCCCGTGAAGGAGCATTTCGCGGCAGTGCTCGATTACCTGGACGTGGAAGCCATTCTGAAAAGGAAGTTCAAGGTCGTTTACGACGCGTGCAATGGCGCCGGCTCGACGTTCACGCCGCGTTTCCTCGAGCTCCTCGGATGCGAAGTCATCGGCATCAACAATGTCCCCGACGGAGTGTTCCCGAGGAATCCGGAACCGAAAGCGGAAAACATCACGCAGCTCTGCGAGACCGTCAAGGCAGAGAAAGCGGACATCGGGTTCGCCCAGGACGCGGATGCCGACAGGCTCGCCATTGTTGACGAGAATGGCCGCGCCATCGGCGAGGAGCTGTCCGTTGCGCTGGCTGTCAAGCATGTCCTCTCGCGGGAACGGGGTCCCGTCGTGGTAAATCTCTCAACCACCGCCATCGTGGATCGCATCGCGGCGGAGTTCGACTGCCCGGTCATCCGCACGAGGATCGGCGAGGTGAACGTGGCGGAGGCGATGATCGCCCACAAGGCCGTCATCGGCGGGGAGGGCAACGGCGGCGTCATGGTCCCCGCCATCCATCCTTGTCGCGACAGTTTCGCGGGCATGGGAATTGTGCTCCAAATGCTCGCCGAGAAAGGAAAGACCGTCTCCCAGCTTGTCTCGGAGCTTCCCTCCTATGTCATGGTCAAACATACCGTAGCGTGCTCCACGGAGGTGGCTCATTCCGCAATGACATCGCTGCGCAAGAAGCACACGCAGGACGGGACAGTGGACACCATAGACGGCTTGAAAATCACTTACCCCGACGGAAGCTGGATTCACATTCGCCCCTCCAACACCGAACCCGTCATGCGCCTGACCGCCGAATCCCCCTCTGCCGAACGTGCACGGGACCTCCCCCGCCGCTTCGCCGAGGAAATCTCCTCCCTCTGCTGAGACGTCCGTTTCCTCGCCTTGGGTATCCAACCGCAGAGAGCGCAGAGGACGCAGAGGATGATTGGGTGCGGCTGCGTTTCAGTGGTTGGTCCCCGCACGCCCAAGCTCCTCTCTCGCCTTCTCCATGATCCCCTGAGGTGGCATGGGCATCCCTGGCCGAGCCCGCTTTCGGGCCTCCGTACGCGAGGATAGTCGGTTTCCCACCAGGGGCCGCCGATCGAGCCCACGGGCAGCCTGGCTTCTCGATGAGGGGATTCATCCATAGCCCCTCGTACGTAGCCACACCCTCACGCGAGGTTCGATTTGACAGGGAAGGTTCGCTGCGGTAACCTTCGGGGGAGCTTGAAACGGAGACGCAGCGAGGCAAAGGGGTGATCCTGCGGGGGCAATAACGGCGGAAGGCAAGCGACGGGGCCATCGTGGATAGGCAATCTGATAGAAAAGGACAGCCGATATGAAATTCGCGGTCTGCAATGAGATGTTCGGAAAGAGAGACATCGAATGGGTGTTCGAGTTCGCGGCGAAGGTGGGATTCAGCGGTGTGGAGATTGCGCCGTTTACCCTTGCGGAATCGGTCACGGAAATCCCCGCAAAGCGAAGAAAGGAAATTCGTGAAGCGGCCAAGAAGCAGGGCGTGGAGGTTGTCGGGCTGCACTGGCTCTTGGTCAGCCCGAAGGGACTTTGCCTGAATTGCCTCGACGACGAGGTCAGAAACAGGACGCTGGAGTATTTCAAGGCGCTCATCGAGTTCTGCGGGGACATCGGGGGGTCGGTGATGGTCATCGGCTCGCCAAAGCAGCGCAGCGTCCCGGACGGCTTGCCGCACGACCGCATCTGGAGACTTACGAAACAATTCTTGACGGACTGCCTTCCGGTGGCCAAGCGGCGGGCAGTGACGTTGTGCCTCGAACCTCTCGCCCGGCAGGAGACGAACTTCATTAACACAGCCGCGGAGGCCATTCGGATGATCGAGCAGGTTCGCTCGTCGTACCTAAAGCTGCACCTCGACGTGAAGGCGATGGCTGACGAGGCTCGCCCGATGGAGGGAATCATCGAGTCCGCGAGGGGATCCCTATCTCATTTCCACGCGAACGACCCGAATCGAAAGGGGCCGGGATTCGGCGAGACAGACTTCGTGCCCATTTTCCGCGCGCTGAAGCAGATCGGCTACAGCGATTATGTTTCTATGGAGCCATTTGACTACGGGCCCGATCCGCTTGCGATGGCGAGGGAAGGCCTGGCCTATCTCAAGAAATGCCACGCGGCCGCGACAATCTGACGGTTTGCTGACGGCGTGCTCATTGTATTGCGCCTCTTCGGGGAATGCGGGCGAAGGAGGCAGCATCAAGACTCAGACAGTGGATCGAGCGCGCAGGCTTTTTTTAGCGTTTCCCGAGTCTGTGCTGCCCGAAGGGTGATTTTGCGCCGCGCTGAGTTCGCGGCCGCAAAGAGACGCTCTGGGACGCCTCAGAGAGGTCATCCGGCGCGGGTGGATCGCGGTGTTATCCGTGACCCTGGCCGGCCAAATCTGCGGTGTGATTAGCGTCGTTTTGGCCTGCATCGCTTTCATCTCGCGCGGAGGGAGCACGGAGCAGGCTTGGTCGGGTTCGGCACGATCTTCCTTGCCAACCGGGCCTATCTGATCCCGTGCGTGGGTTAGCACGTGCGCGCCCCCGCTGTCTCTGTCGAGTAACCGGACCTTTGCTTTACAACAGAGACCGCTATGTCCACCAAAAGGGAAGAAAGACCACGGCGGTGGCGCCTTGGCGCGGTTCAACGATGTCCCGGGTGGTCCTTCGAAAAGTTTGAGTACACCGTACCTGGTCGCCACCAATAACTGATATGGAGGAACGAAATGGACAGGCCGATAAAACGCTATCCGGCGGTCGGCGCGTGCGGTCTGGATTGTGGGTTGTGCACAAGATATTACGCAGTGGGGAAGTCGAGGTGCCCGGGATGCTGCGGGCCTGATTTCTTCAACAGGCATCCAACCTGCTCGTTCATAACGTGTTGTGTGACGAAAAGGGGCCTCGAAGTCTGTGCGGAGTGTCCCGAATTTCCCTGTTCGAAATTCAAAACTCAGGAGGAATACGAGCGTCGCGATCTCCCCGGCTATCCGCCCGATAGAAGAATTCTGCCTAATCTGCAGTTCATGAGAAAGTATGGAATACAGGAATTCGCGCGGCAGCAACGAAAGCGGATTCGCCTGCTTGAGAAGATGATAACGGATTTCGACGACGGAAGGTCGAGGAGCTGTTTTTGCAGGGCGTGCGCCTTGCTCGATCCTGGCGATTTGGAGGGTTCGCTCCGCGAAGCCAACCGGAGGATGAGCGTGGAAGTGGGCCGCCTAACCGATATTAAAAGCAAAGCAAAGCTCCTGAGGGGACTTTTGAATGAAGCTGCCACGAGCCAAGGCATCGAGTTGAGAATGAGGAAGCCCCCGGAGGAAACGCGAGGCGCCTTGGGATAACGCGTTGTGGAATGCCTGGCATGCGCCTGGATAAGACCGGGCCAGGGCTCGGGCCGCGCGACGGCGCAACAGCGCGACGAGATGATGCTCAGTGCGTCTCAGCAAATCGAGCCGAGGACAAGCCGTTGAGATGAGGATCAGCGGCTTTCGCGGTACGAGTTGAAATCCACGACGTACTTCCACCAGTTGTTCAGTTTGCCGTCGGTTCTTCCGGGCGCTCGGGGGAGATGCCGCAGCCACCATTTGTGATACTCGCGGATGTCGCCGTTTCCCCACTCGGAGCAGTTGACGAGCCGCTTCTTGCCGGTGAGGTGGGGATAGTTGAGCCAGTCGTCGCAGGTGCTCCACACGAATGCCTTGTTCCCCCAGTCGTAATCGCTCACGCTGTTCGGGGCGAAGTGGACATTGCCGCAAGCGGCTTTTCCGGGAGCGACTTTGTCGTAGAGAGTGAAGCGGTTCCAGGCGTGTTTGTCGTTGTGTTCCCAACTCCCGTACACGCGCCTCATGATGGACTCGGTGCGATGGCCGAAATCCTCGAGCATCTCTCCGACGCCCCGTTCGTAGTTGAAGCCCATGATGATGAAGATGCGGGAGCAGTTGACTCCTTCGACGGGCGAGGAGTTGCAGAAGTAGGCTCCTTTGCCGGCCATCGTGGACTCCCGGTAGCCGAAATAGGGGGCGCCGAACATCCACACTTCGGCGATTTCGCGTTTCTCCACGAGCCTCGCCAGGTTGTGCTTCTCGATGACTGCCTTGTAGTCAACGCCGTCCGGCTCGTGCCAGCCTTTCCATTCCCTGAAGCACTTCATATACGTCTCGTCGGTGTATAGAAAGCCATCGGTCTTGACGGGATACTCGTCGGCAATGATGGTCTTGACAATGCGGAATGCGACGAAGCCGGCGCTGACCTCGTTGAGGTCCTTTGCATATTCCTCGGCGAGTTTGAGAGGGTCGTTCCAGCCGCAGACTTGAGAGAGGCGGCGTCCGCCTTCGGATTCAATTACAGGGTCAAAGCTGAGGATGAGCACTTTGGGAGAGAGGGGACGTTCCCCCGTGATGACGGGACGGGGGGCGGTTGTCCTGGCGGGGGATTCGGCGCCGTGGGTCGGCAACAAGGAGAAGATGGCTGACGCGACGCCGGTCAAGAGGAGAGCGATTCGAGTGCGGTTTTGTCGAGTGTGCTCCATATGCCAATCGGTCTCCGAATCATTCGGTTCTCGCGCGTATCCCGTAGCAGACTCTCACAGCCAGTGAATTCGGCTTCGCGGGAAAAACACGACGAAAGCTCGCCCGCGAATGTTGTGTTCAGGCAGAAAGCCCCAGAAGCGGCTGTCCTCACTGTCGTTCGTGTTGTCGCCGAGAACGAAGTACATGCCGTCAGGGACCTTGATCGCCGGAGCGTTATCGAATGCCGGAAAGCCCTTTCGCACGTATCGTACGGTGCTCAGTTCTGGCGGCTTGGTCGCAATCTTCCCGTTCACGTACACCTCGCCATTCCGGATTTCGATTTCTTCTCCGGGGAGGCCGACGATGCGCTTGATGAAGGCTTTACCTCTGTCATTCTTCGAGACCGGAAGGTCTTTTGTCGTGAACACGGCGACCTCCCAGCGCCGGGGGCTGCGAACCTTCAACAATTGGTGATTGGTGAAGGGAAGAGTCACCCCGAAAGCGGAGCGCCAGACCAGAATCACATCGCCCGGGGCGAGCGTGGGGGACATAGAAGACGTGGGGATGGTGAAGGCCGCGATCACAAAAGTCCGGAGAAAAAAGGCGACCACGAAGGCAAGGCTCAGGAACTCGACGGTTGAGCGCCAGACGGGTTTGTGGGCGCCGGGAAAATACTTTCTCTGGAGAGGGCGCAGTTCCTGCAAACCGGCCCGCACTCTGGCATGGTCCCGGAGGCGGATGCCGTCGCGGAGTTCGGCGAGCATGGCCTCGGCGCGAGCGCGGACGTCGGCAGGAAGCTTGCTGCCATTCTTCCGGAGCAGTTTCTCCACGCGCTTAGTGAGGAACACTGCTTTTCGGATGAGTCTCGGCATTGCCAATTGGATTCGAGTTAATTCAGAGGGTCTTGGAATCTCTGTTTCAGAAGGATGGGGGCAAACAGGCCAGCGATCCGCGAGCTGTGAAACACCGGGGCTAACTCGCGTCAGGCCCCCGCCTTGAGCACCTCAATGAACGCGCTCTGAGGGATGCGGACCTTGCCCACCTCCTTGAGTTTCTTTTTGCCTTCCTTCTGTTTTTCCCAGAGCTTTCTCTTACGGGTTATGTCGCCGCCGTAACACTTGGCGGTGACATCCTTTTTCAAAGCCTTGATCGTCTCGCGGGCGACGATGCGGCCGCCGATAGCCGCCTGAATCGGGACGGAAAAAAGCTGCTTGGGGATGACTTCCTTCAGGCGGGCAACAATGGCGCGGCCGCGACTGTCAGCTTTGGAGGTGTGGACGATGCCTGAGAAAGCATCCACAGGCTCGTGGTTGACGAGGATGTCGAGCTTCACCATATCCGACGGCCTGTGGCCGATGTACTCGTAATCGAGGGAGCCGTAGCCGCGGGTCAGGGATTTCAATTTGTCGTAAAAGTCCACGATAATCTCGTTGAGCGGGACCTCGAATTTCAGCATGACGCGGGTGGGGTCCATGGAGTCCGTGCCGACGCACTCGCCGCGTCTCTCCATGGCCAACTGCATGATGGGCCCAATGTACTCATTCGGGATGATGACGTATGCAAGCACATAGGGCTCCTCGACCCGCTCGATCTGCGCCGGGTTGGGAAAATGGGTTGGATTGTCAATGGCCCGCAGCTCCCCGCCTTTCATCTGGACGCGGTAACTGACGCTCGGATTTGTGGAGATGGTTGAGATACCGAACTCCCGCTCGATTCTCTGGAAGATGACCTCCAGGTGAAGCAAACCGAGGAATCCGCAGCGAAAGCCGTAACCGAGAGCGGCGGAGGACTCCGGCTCGTAAACGAAAGAGGCGTCGTTGAGGCGAAGGCGTCCCAGGGCTTCCCGGAGAGCCTCGTAGTCGGAGGCGTCGAGAGGGTACAGTCCGCTGAAGACCATGGGCTGCATCTCCTTGTAGCCTTTGATGGGGGCTCTCGCCGGATGGTTGCGGGCGGTAATGGTGTCGCCGATGCGAACGTCGCCGGGGTCCTTGATGTTGGCGATGACATAGCCGACTTCGCCCGTGGCGAGCGACTTCGTCGGGCGCATGTCCGGGCAAAGGGAGCCGATTTCGGCGACCTCAAAGGACTTGCCGGTGCTCATCAGGAGAATAGGCAAACCGGCTTCGATATGGCCGCTGAAGACGCGGGCGTAAACGACGACCCCACGGAAATTGTTGAAGACGGAATCGAAAATGAGGGCCCTCAGTTCGCTGGTGGGTTGGACAGGGGGCGGCGGGATTCTCGCGACGATGGCGTCGAGGACCTCTTGGACGTTGGTTCCGTATTTGGCGCTGACCTCGATGATGTCCTCGGTGGGGAGATGAATAATCTCGCGAATCTGCTGTCGGACGAGCGGCACGTTGGCGGTGGAGAGGTCAATCTTGTTGATGACGGGGATGAGCTTTATGCCGCGTTCCTGCGCCAGGTGGAGATTGGCAATGGTCTGAGCCTGGACGCCCTGGGTCGCATCCACCAAGAGGAGGGCGCCCTCACACGCAGCGAGACTCCGGGAGACCTCGTAAGTGAAATCCACATGCCCGGGAGTGTCAATGAGGTTGAGGACGTACTGGTCTCCCGCGGGCCGTTTGTAAACGAGGCGAACCGGATGGGACTTGATGGTGATGCCTCGTTCCCTCTCGAGGTCCATGTTGTCGAGGACCTGTTCCCGCATGTTGCGCTGGGCGATGGTATGGGTAAGCTCCAGAAGCCGGTCGGCCAGGGTTGACTTGCCGTGGTCAATGTGGGCGATGATACAGAAATTTCGAATTCTCGACGTGTCCATAGTACCGCAGGCGTCTCGCCTGCATCTTGTGCCCCCCTCTCAATCCCGTCGCGCAACCTCCTCCGCGAGGGAGTCTCCGATGGAAAGGAGCTTGTCCACTTCGTCTAAGCTCTTGGCTTCGGCATAAATACGGAGTTTCGGTTCGGTGCCCGAGGCGCGAAAAATCAGCCAATCATCGTTGTCCAGGATGAATTTAACACCGTCAAAGGACTTGACCTCGACGACCTTTCTGCCAGCGAGGGAATCAGGCGGATTGGCTCTGAGGGTCTTAAAAAGCAGGCTTTTCTTCTCCTCGGGATACCTGATGTCCTTTCTTCGATACCGGAAGCTGCCATATCGGGCGTCAATCTCCGCGAGGACCTCCTCCAGCTTCTTGCTTTCGGTTGCCATGAGTTCCAGGAGAAGAAGAGCGCAGAGCGCCCCGTCGCGTTCCGGGAAGTAGTTTTTGAAGCTGATGCCGCCGCTTTCCTCGCCGCCGATAAGCACGTCTTCATTCCGCATGATCTCGCAGATGTGCTTGAAGCCGACAGCAGTCTCTCTGAAAGGGAGTCGGAGGCTGGCGGCGATTTTTTCGATGAGGGTGCTGGTGGTGATGGTTTTGACTACGATCCCCCTCTCTCCACGGTTATTGTACAAATGCAGGAGGAGCATGGCGATGATCTGGTGGGCAGTAATGAAATTCCCCTTCGAGTCCACCGCCCCCACGCGGTCGCCATCGGCGTCCGCAGCCACCCCCACGTCCGCTCTTTCGGCAAGGACAGCTTTCTGGAGTTCCTCGGTGTGAGGGGGAATAGGCTCCGGAGAAAGCCCGCCGAAGCTCGAGTCGGGCTCGGCGTGGATGGTCTTCACCCGGCACGAGGTGTCCGAGAGAATCCGCTCGATCACTCTGCCCTGGGCGCCGTGCATGGGGTCAGCAACAACCTTAAGCCCCGCTTCGTTGAGGATGCGCATGTCCACATAGGCCCGGAGGTTAGGCTCGTAGGGCGCCGAGAGGTCCTCGAGCCGCAGCAGACCTTTTTTGCTGGCTTCGCCTTCCGGAAGGGATTTCGGCGGGTTTTTCCAGAGGAAGCTCTCGATGGCGGCGGTAATTTTCTCATCGGCGGAGCCCGCGTAGTAAGGCTTGAACTTGATCCCATTGAATCGCGGAGGATTGTGGCTCGCCGTGACCATGATGCCGCCAGCGAGAGAGCGGTGCTTTATCGCGTACACAAGAATGGGGGTGGTCACGATACCGTTTCCGAGGAGAACCCTGATGCCGTTTCCGGAGAGCACTTCCGTGATAGCCGTTGCCGACTCCGGAGAAAGCGTGCGAGCATCGTACCCTACAGCAAGCTCCTTTTTGGGAAGAGAAGTAGAGTTTATGTAGTCCGCAATAGCCTGCGCGACAACCCGAACGTTCTCCAGAGTGAAATCCTCGTGCAGGACCCCTCGCCACCCATCGGTCCCAAAATGAATGTCAATCATGGTCTCAATCTCCTTATGGCTTCGGCCATATTATCGCTGCGGAACAATGCCGTCCCCGCGACAAGGATGTTGGCTCCGGCGGCCACGACTTGAGGGGCGGTGACCTCGTTGATGCCCCCGTCCACAGCGATGTCCAGGCTCGGGTTGCTCCTGGATGCCCGCTCGCGGGCTTGTCTGATGGCGTCAAGGGATTCGGGGATGAATTCCTGCCCGCCGAACCCCGGATGAACGGACATGATTAGAAGAACCTCAATGTCTGCGAGATAAGGAAACACCGCCGCGATGGGAGTCTCCGGGTTCAGGGAAAGCCCACACCCCACGCCGAGGGCGCGCAGTTCCCGAATGCCCTCGGACACCGTGTTGCCGACCTCGACATGGAAGATGATGACGTCTGATCCCGCCTCGCGAAAGGGATGGAAGAACTGGCGCGGGTTGTCAATCATCAGGTGGGTGTGGAGAGGGAGGGTCGTCCAGCGTCGAATGGCGCGAACCACGTCGGGTCCGATTGTGAGGTTGGGGACGAAATGGCCGTCCATGACATCAATATGAATCAGGTCCCCGCCGCTGTCCTGTGCGCGTTTTGTCTCGTGGCCCAACCGGCTGAAGTCGGCTGCCAGGATAGATGGAGCAACTTTAACTTTCAGACTTTCAGCCACTTAGAGACTCTCTCCTCCTTTTCCTTGACCGGTCCGATGAGTGCGAGGTTGAGCTGGTCCTCGCGGAAAATGGCGTTGGCGATGCGCTGGATGTCCTCGAGCGTGACCGCCTGGAATTCGCGGATAATCTCGTCCGGCGTCATGATTCTCCCGGAAAGAAGGAGACTCTCGGCGGCCCAGAGCATCTGGGTCATCACGCGGTCCATTCCCATTTTGGTCAAGCCGATGATGTATTCCCTGGTACGATCCAGCTCCTTCTTGGGCACTTTTCGGGTCTTGAGTTTCCTCAGTTCCCTGAGGACTATCTCGACGGCTTCGCGGGTTCGATCAATCACGACGCCCGCGGAGACCACAAACGCGCCCGTGTCCGTGT
>JAUYEE010000170.1 GCA_030691545.1 bacterium
GAACAACCGTGAGCGTGTAGATTATCCTCGCTATCGCGCTGTGGGGCTGCCCATCGGCAGCGGGGAGGTGGAAGCCGACTGCAAGGCGCTGGTGCAGGCGCGATGCAAGCAATCCGGCATGCGGTGGCGCAAGAAGGGGGCCGAGCGAGTGCTCCGGGTGCGATGCGCGCTGAGGGACGGCAGCTTCCATATCCTGTGGGATCACCCAGAAGAATCTATCACCGTCTGGCAGAAACGGCGCCTCCGACAGGAGCAAAGACAAGCCGCCTGAAATACCACTTAAACGTAGCCGCCCCCCCCCAAGCTTGACAGGCGACGACAGAAAGCGCGTAATCAAGTCACTGGCTCGGAATCCGCTCCTGGCCTCTGTCCGGCACGCCGATTTCGGTCCGCATGTCGGTCAGTTGCGGAGCTGAACACGGCCGCCGTCTCGGCCAGGGCAGCAACTTCGCATCGCTCGGGATGTCCGGATGAATCATTCGATCCATCTCTCAGCTTTCCGGCGGGCGCCATCTTCAGCGATTGAAGAGAAGTTTTTAACAGAGAGGAGAAGACTATGAAGGCAAAAGGCGCTTTTCGCTCCGGCGTCCTACTGGGCTTATTCCTTGTGGCTCTTTTGATGCACCGGTGCTGGGCCGCAGAATTGTATTCGCCCGACGCGAAGTGGAATTCCCGGCGCGGTTCGCTTGCCGAGCCTTCCGGTGTGGCGGTGGATTCTGCGGGGAACGTGTTCGTGTCCGACAGAGGAAGCCACCGCATAGTGAAGTTGAGCACATCGGGGGAAGCCGTATCCGGGTGGGGTTCCTATGGCAAGCAGGACGGGAAGATGAACAAACCGGAGGACCTCGCGGTGGACGCCGCCGGGAAAGTGTTTGTCTGCGATTGCCTCAACAATCGGATACAGAAGTTCGATGCCTCGGGCAAGTTCCTGGCGAAGTGGGGAACGTACGGATTCGAGACGCCGCCCGAGTTCGGCTTTCCGCAGGGAGTCGCCGTGGATGCAAAGCGAAATGTCTATGTTGCGGACACGGGCAACCACCAGCTCAAGGTCTTCGATAACTCAGGCAAGCCTCTTAAAGTCTGGGGCTCCCTACTCAAAGGCGATAGCTTTTCGCAGTTCAACCTCCCCTACGACATCACAGTGGATTCCGATGGCAACATATTCGTTCTGGATACCAGGAACAACAAGGTGAAGAAATACGATTCGACCTGGTCGCTCGACACGGAGTGGGGGTCCAAAGGGTTTCTTGATGGCCAGTTCGAGGAACCGGAAGGTATTGCGGTGGATTCGAAGGCCAACGTGTACGTCTCCGACACTGGCAATCACCGAATCCAGAAGTTTGATTCCCAGGGCAAATTCCTCACCGAGTGGGGAAGGGAGGGGTCCGGCGACGGCCAATTCAAAAACCCGAAGGGAATTGCCGTGGACTCCAGGCGCTACGTCTATGTCGCCGACACCGGGAACGGCAGAATACAGAAGTTCCGGTCGAATGCTTCATCGCTCGATACGGAGCAAGAGAAACTCCCTCCCAAGACGAAGGAGGATGTTCGCAAGACGGCGGGCAAGCTCACCGTGGACAACGTCGTAATGCTGAAAGAGCTGGGCACCGCGGAGGAGACCATCCTGAAGAAGATTATGGACACGGGAACAACTCTCACTGCCGCGGAGGTCGCTCAGCTCAAAAAGGCCGGTCTCAGCGACAATTTCATTGCGAAGCTGAGTCGAAAAGAAGAGAAGAAGGGAAAGAAGGAGGCGCCTTTTGCATCCGGACTTGCGGGGTCATGGGAGTTGAGGGCGGCTGAGATACGGGGGGACCTTGTCTTGGGGGAGGACGGAACGTTCATCTGGGATTATAAATCTTCCGACGAGGAAGGGAACCTCGTGGGCGACTGGGACAAGGTGGACAACTCGACGATTGGGGTGACGGAGAAAGGCAGCTCCACGAAAAGCCTCTTCCCGTGCAAGCTCATTGACGCCGACACATTGCAGGTCACTGTGGAAGGAGTAATTCTTCAGTTCAAACGCAAGAAGTAGGCGAGCTCGCATCCGGGCGTTTTCGGATGCATCGTGCCTAAGATCAGAGTGTGATTCTGTCAGGTCGCCTGGCAAACCGGCGCCCCCCGAAGAGCATCTCTCGCCCCCTCCGATGAGGTGGCATGGGCATCTTGCCCATGGTGAAGGGATGCAGGCACGCGGGGGGTGGTGCCTGCGCTACTCTCACGGGTCCTGCCAAAGGCGGGATACCACTTCCACTCGTTCACGTATAATCCCCCACGCCGGGCTTTAGCAGGGGCCTTGGCTCGTAGAAGCGGCTTCCAGCCGCTTGCAACGCAGCAGGATGCCGCGTTTACAGTGGTTGGTCGCATTGTGGCGCTCCAGGTTTCTGCCTGAGCAGGTTTCAGTCCCGCGCGTGGCGGGAGTTCTCGATGAAGGGATTCATCCATATCCCTCAAACCTAACCGCACCCTGCCGTATTGCCCCTAACGCATTGCCTTCCGCCGCTTTCCATACTGCAAAATTCGCCTCGGGTCTTGACCATCTTGCGAATCCGTGCTATATTCTAAGTGAAGCGAACTCGGGCGAGAAGGAGGGATGAGCGATGGCAAGGTACGCGAAACTCGCTTTCCGCTACTTCGACAAGGTGGTCTTCCTTGGGGCCCTCGTTTTGTGCCTGACCCTCACGTTTCGCTTTCTGGCGAAGGAACCTGTTGACGGCGTTTCCTTGCCTCAAATCCCCAAAAAGCCTTTTCACGTTCCCGAAGAGGTTTATAAGGAGCAATTTGTGCTCCGCCGCCTTCTCAATCCCCGGGAACCGGATGCGACCTTCGATTTCACAAGTGATCCCGAAAAAACCTCGCCTGGCCCCGGCGAGAAGCAGTGTCCCGCCTGCGGATGGCTCGTTTTGCAGGACCTCCTGCAGTGCCCCCATTGCGGCTACACCTGGGTCGGGCAAGTCGTTCAGACGGTCGAACCGCCAGGGGAGACGGGCGAGGAAGGGGCTCCGTTCAAGCTGACGAAGACCGGCCGCAAGCCCGTTGACATCCTCTTTAAGGGTTTCGCCGAAAACCCCTTCAGACTGCGGTACGACCTTCAGATCAACTGGGGTAAGGGGGAGACTACGTTCGTTCCTCTGGGAGAAACATTCCGCGGCTATCGGCTTTATCCCCTCGAGAAGCGGGTCGTTGAAGTCAATTCTCCCGGGCTATCTCCTCGCAAAGAGGAGCGGTACTTCCTCACAATCCAGAAACCAGGGGAGTCGCCTCTCATCGTCGAGAGAGGTCAGACCGTCCACGAGAACGAGGCGTATGCCATCCTTGACACCGCCGCCGGCAACTGGAAGGTTAAGCACCGGGAGGAGCTTCTGACCGCGGGCGACCGCTACGTAGAAGTCTATGGCGGGTATGTCCTCGAAGAAATCGGCGGGCAAGGCAGGAAGTTTGAGGTTCTTCTTGTTAATGACAACGAGGTCGTCCTCAGGAGCGGTGACAGGCAGTTCGCCCTGACGGCGCCATAACAAGAGGGCAACTTCCTCGGCGCCAGTGCGTCCCCCCTCATCTCCGGTCAATGGCAACGTGGCGCCACATCCCAAAGTCGCGAGGCCCCTTGATTTTCTTGAGAAAGGGCCTTGACTGCGCGCCGAACCGGGCGTATATTTCAAGCATAAAAGGGACAATCGGCGGCCAGACGGAGAGGTTCCGGGCCCACGGCTCCATGCTTCTCTTTCCCGACGGGCTTGTTCGAAGTGGATTACACATGAGGGCCGCCCGCTCCGCTGTTTGTGTCCATGGGACTGAACGACGTAAGAACCATCACTCTCCAGCCCCATGTTGTGAACCCGCGTGTAGTGGCGTGGCAGCCTCGCGGGTGGGGCGGCCTCGGGTCATATAAGCAAACGGCATAGCGCCCGACGCTCAACACGTGGACCGGCTGTTCTCTTTGAAACAAAGCACTGGGGCGCCGGACACCACCGGGTTTTTCGCGCAGTCTCGTAAGTCAGCTTATGACCAAGGCATCCAAAGCATAGTCACGCAACAAACGCAGAGGAGGGCGGGCAATGAAAACATTGGCGAAAGCACTCGCGGTAGCATGGGTAATGGTTGGCGTCGGGGGGGCGCCGGTGCAGGCGCAAGATGGCGCTCACGCAACAGGTGCGGATTCCACGGTGGCTGAGCTATGGCAGAACATGCACGAGGCAGGCATGATCTCGGACGAGGAGTATCAGCATGCACTGCAATACGGGACACTTCCCGTGCGCATCAACGTTGAGCCACCGGAAGCCGTCGAAGCGGCCGCAGAGGCGGCGCGCCAAGCACAGGAGGAAGCCTGGGCCGCCAACCGCGAGAAGCATCAGTATTGGCATCATCAGGGATTGGCGTTGGAAAACGGCCAAATCCAATCGTTCCCTGCGCTCAAAGAGAAAAAGCGCGCTGACCTGCGTGCACGGGCGGCAGAGGTTGGAGCGCGCCAGCGGCTGGAGAAGCGGGAGGCCGAGGAATGGGCCCAATGGAACAATATCGCCATCCGGGTGTGCCTCCCTGACGGGGGCGCGACGGAGCTGATGAGCATTCGAGGCGGTGTGCCGAGGTTCTACATCACCTGTAATGAGGACGCCGCCGATACCGTTTCCACAGATGAACTTTGGCCGGGGGGCACCACCGGACTGGGACTCACCGGTGCCGGCACCACAATGGGGATCTGGGATGGAGGCGATGTCTTGACGACCCACCAGGAATTCGACAGCGGCCCCGGAACCCGCGTGACGGACCGGGATGGGACAAGCGAATCGGGCATCTCCGGTCACGCAACGCACGTCGCAGGAACGCTGATCGCGGAAGGCCTGTATCCCGCCGCCCGAGGGATGTCTTACGAAGCCAACCTCGATGCTTACGATTGGAAATATGACATCGCGGAGATGGGGGATGCCGCGGCCGACGATGAGCTCTCCATATCGAATCACTCGTACGGGTATCAGGTGGGCTGGGGGGTCCTGCCCATTGAGGTTGGGGGTGTGGTGTATTACTTTTTGGCCTGGTATGGTAATACCACGTTGAGCCAGGTCCAGTCATACTGGTTTGGGTTCTACGACGAGGTTTCGCGTGACATTGACGCCACGGTCTATGACGCCACCTTCTACCTGCCAGTTTGGGCAGCGGGGAACGAGCGCGGTGCCGATGGCCAGGCCCCCGCGAATCAACCCGTCGGCCACTACGCTTGGAACGGGACACAGTGGGTGCAGGTGTACGACCAGGTTCGCCCGAACGACGGCGACGCAGGCGGCTTTGACACACTCCCGCCCCAGGAGGTAGCCAAGAACATCCTCACGGTCGGCTCAGCGGCCGACATCGGTGGAGGATACGAAGTCCCGGCCGACGTTGTCATTACGTACCTTAGCAGTTTCGGGCCGACGGACGATGGCCGGATCAAGCCGGATCTAGTGGGCAACGGTGAGCAGGTTTTCTCGACCGTTTCCAGCGCCGATGACGACTATGGGTACGGTACTGGCACGAGCATGGCGGCGCCCAATGTGGCCGGGTCCCTGAATCTGCTGCTGGAGCGTCACAGCCAGTTGATGGGGACCGAAAATCCGATGTGGGCATCGACGCTCAAAGCCATTGCCGTCCATACAGCCGATGAGGCCGGGAGCTTTGCCGGCCCCGATTACCGGCACGGGTGGGGCCTTCTCAATGCGCGCAAGGCGGTCCAACTCATCAACGCGGACTTTGACAGTGAATCCCTCGCCCATATCAAGGAAGTCGTCCTGATGGATGGCGAATTCATCGAGTTTCCAGTCGTCAGTAACGGGTCCCAACCCCTGCGAGTCACAATTTGCTGGACCGACCCGGCGGGCGATCCGCCCACTCCGGCGGTCGATCCTCCGGACCCGATGCTCGTCAACGATTTGGACCTGCGCATCGTTCGGGGCGCGACCACCTACCGGCCGTGGATTTTGAACCCGGGGAACCGCAATGCTGCCGCCACTACCGGTGATAATTTCCGGGACAACGTGGAGCAGGTGCACATCGCCAATCCGACGGCGGGAGAGTATCTGGTTCGAGTCACTCACAAGAACAGCCTCGTTGACGACACCGGAGCCGTCTCCCTCCAGAACGTCTCGATCGCCATCTCCGGCAATGTGCCTCAGCCCGCGCCCACGCTGGAAATCGTGAGCCTTGACATGACGGGCCCGGAGGAAATCACCCTCGCTTTTGCTGCCGTGGTTGGGCGCACTTACCAGGTCCAGTACACGGCAGACATGGGCAACGTGAACTGGGTCAACACCGGCCCGGAGATCAGTGCTACGAGGGACCTCGTGGCTGCTGCCGTGTCCGCGCCTTCCCCGGAGCAGAAGCGCTTCTATCGAGTTATGCTCCTGGAATGATTAGGAGTGATTATATGAACCTGACCTGTCGCATTTCGGGTGCCCGCGGCCGCGGCCTGTGCGCTGTCCTGGCGGCGCTCTCCTGGCCGGTCGTCGGCGCGCTCGCGGAAGCCACAATAGTCTACAGAGATATTGGGGACGTTCCGATATTCACCCTCAGCGGCTCCGTCTGCTACGACCTGGACCTCGACCATGACGGCACCCATGATATCACCTTCAGAGCCACGGGCGGCCAGTTCGATTGTGTGGCTCGAAACGAAAATCGAATCCTTTCAATTCCAGCAGCACCGCCGGACCTGGGCTCAGACGTAATTCCCCTGATCGTTGCAGAGGAGGTATCTTCGACGCCTGGTGATCCCTACGCTTGGAGCCCTTCCTTAATGCTTCCGTCGGGGATCAAGATCGGCTCCGTGTTCACTTCCTGCATGGCCGTTTACAACGGCGTTGTTTGTCTCGGCTTATTCACAGGACGGAACGCGCACATGGGCGTCGAGTTCCATATTGACGGTGAGGTACACTACGGCTGGGTGCGCGTGGACTGCTCGCTCGCGGGAATTAATGGCGGGTGGGTGACGGAGTATGCGTACGAGACGCGGCCCGGTGTGCCGATTAAGGCGGGGGCGAAGCCGGTGGTGGTCCCGACGGCCGCCCCGGAGGTCGCGCGCCCCGGCTATCTGCGGCTTAAGTGGTCCAGCGGGGTCAGCAAGGCCTATCAGGTGCAATCCAAGACGCGCCTCGATGCTCTTAGGTGGACGGACCTCGATTTTGTCATTCCCGCGACATCCAGCGAGACGATGGTGGATTTACCGATGGAGGGTGCGGCTCAGTTCTTACGGGTGATCGAGGCGGATTGAGCGCGCATGTCGCGACCATCCAAGACGCTCTTCGCGCTCGCAGGCTCGAAGCGTGTATCGCAATTCCCGATTGCCCGTGCGCATGGGATTTGATGAACACGTTTGCCGCGGCCACGCGTCTTCCGCGGCTCGCCCCGCGGCAAGCTCTCAGTTCCTGTCAGGCAACGGAGGTGTATCGCTCTCGGGCGACTCCGGCTTCTCGCGTTTTCCTTCTTCCGGCGGAGATGGCGGAGGGGTTCCTTCACCTTTCGGCTCGGGTGGCGTTGTCTCCTCTTTCTTCTCCTCGGGAGCGACCGGCTGCGGTTTCTCGCCCTCGCCGGGCGGCGTTTCCGGCTTCACTTCCCCCGGTTTCTCCGGGGACGGCGCTGGCTTTTCCTCTTCGGGCTTCGGCTGTTCGGTTGGCAGCGGGGGTTGTTCCGAGCGCGGAGCCGCCTTCAATTCGGCAGCAGCTTTCTTCTCCGCCTCCGGTTCGGGGGGACTCGCCACTTTTATGTCGTCCGGTTTCTTGAAGATGTCGGCAACCGCAGTGCTCGACAGGATAAAGATTTCCGGCTGGTCTTGAGTCTTGAAGTAGCGGTCGGTCTTTTCCTCAGAAACCTTATTGCCTATCAGGAGCGTGTACTGTTTTTCGGGTTTGTCGGTGGAAATGACGAGGGTTTCGCTCGGATTGTCAAGGCCGCAGTCTGCCTCGGATTTTCCGATCGCAATATCAACTAAGTCGGCTCCGCGAAGGTCTGCCAGCGCGTTGAGGATGCCGTCAACAACGGTTTTGTTGGCATCCGATTTCTCCTCGCCGACCTTCATCGTCCATTTCTTCTTGTCAGCGCTGGCGGCGTCCTCTTCTCTCGTCAGGGCGAACTCCCCGTCCGGGGTTTTGAACGCGAGAGAGGTCACGTTGTCCTTCACAAGGTCTTGCAGGACCTCGACATTCACTATCTTTGTCAACTCCGGAAAGACACTCTCGAAATTGTACTTCGAGTACGTGTAGAAATGGTCCTTTCCCTCGAACTTGACGTATCTCTCGTCGGCGTCCTCAAGCTTCTTGCCGAACAGCACCGTTTGGGCTGTCCCGTCCTTCATCGTCAGCGTGGCTTTGTATTCCGCTGGGTCTAACCCATAGTTCGCCGCCTCGCCGGTGAAGAAAAGATCGTCGGGAGTGGGCTTGACCAACTTGCTGACGATGTTGGTCACCCGGTACTCCTGGAGCTTGAACCGAGCCTGCGCGGCCAGGGATTCCGGCTTGGCCAGCACCCATTCGTAATCCGTCTCTTCTTTGCCTTCCTTGCCCTCTTTGAGGCGGCGTTCGAGGAGGATTTCGTATTCGGGCTTCTGCAATTGGATCGAGGCGATGTCTTCCTTCTTGAGGTCCCAGACCTCCAGTTCCAGAAGGTCCCTCATCTTCTTGAAAACGCCGGTGATTCGGTACATCGGGAGGATGTAAACGGTTTCCTCATCTTTCAGTTTGGCGTACTGCTTGTTCTCGTCAATCTTCTTGCCAATAAGAAGGGTTTTTGCTGAGTTGTCATCGAGGGTGATTGTCGCGGTGTACGTCGCCGGGTCGAAGCCATATTCGCTCGCCTTCGCCGGGTCGCTAACGTCATCGCCGCTGAAGGTGCAAACGGAAGAAATCAGAGAAGTGATTGCCGCGTCCTTCACCTTGAAGCCGGTCTCCGGGCTGACGAGCACCCATTCGTACTCCTTCTTCTCCTCTGGCTTCGGTTCCTCGGGTTTCTCCTCTTCTTCCGCGGTCTTGGTCTCCTCCTCCTTTTTCTTTTCCTTTTTTTCGAGGACGACCTGCTTGCCGGGCATGTCGAGCACGACCTTCGCCAGCTTCTCCTTGTTCTCGTCTATGATTTTCAGGTCGAGCCACTTCTTGGCGTCCGGCTCGTCGCCCTCGCTGTAAATGCCGAGACTGCTCAGAAGGTTCTTGCTTGCGAGGTACACCTCGTTGCCCCGCGCAAGCCGCACGAAGCCCTCGCTATACCGGTCGCCTTTCTTGCCGAGCAACAGGTCTTGATAGAGCTTGCCGTCCTTATCGTACAGGCTGACGTGAACGGCCTTCGCAGGAGTGATGTCGAAATCCCCATGAAGTGAAGCTTTGCGGGTCCGGACTTCTCCGGTGAGCGTCTTGATGTCATCAAGGAGGTCGCTGATGCTCTTCTCGTTGCCTTTGCTGGCGAACTTGCTGGCGACAACCCAGCCGTCTCCCTTTCGTTCCAGGATGGCCGCGTCCTTCTTCTCCTCGCCGCGATAGACCTCGATTTTGTGGATGTCCGCTGCCCTCATGCCCCTGGGCATGATCCTCACAAACTGCTCCGCAGGAGCGGCAACCTGTTTCTCCCTGCGCTGCCTTTGAATGACAGACACGACACCCAGTGCCACGATTACTGCGATAACGATAATGACTGTGCTCTTTTTCATTGATCAATCCTCGCCTCGAAACAATCCTTTGGTTGTTCTGAGGATGGAACCGCGCATGAATGCTGTACCGCAGGCGTCCCGCCTGCATCTTCATTTGAACGCAGATGAATGCAGATTGCTGCCCTGAAAAACTGTCACGCGGTCGCGAGACTTCTCAGGTAACGCTCTTTCCCTTTTTTGATTAAGATGGACCGCGTCACGCCAACCGCGATGAAGACGACCGGAACCAGTCCCATGGTCAGAAAGCGGTAAAACCACCGTTGGCCAGAGCTCGTTTCCTTGATGCTGCGGTTGACGAACTGCTTGCTGCGGATGTTGATGAGTTCTTCGCCGAGCGCCAGGGCGTCCACTAAGTTGCGCGCCAACAGACGATTTCCCCCGTCGCCGATGAAGTTGTTGTTAAACATCTGCGAGCACCCTGTCACAACCAGCTTGGCCGGCTTCGGCTCAAGGGCTCGTTCGGGTTGCTCTTCTTCCTTCTCGTCCTCGGGAGGAGTAGGATTCATCGGGTCAGGCTTCGATGGGGGCCAGTCCGGGCGCTTAATTCCCTTGAATCCGTCCGGGAACTGTCCGGAAATCATCGCCATCAGCGGCTGGTTCCCATCATACTTCTCCGCCGGAGGCATTACGTCCTCGGGGCTCAAAGGCGTCGGGTGAAAGGCAACCGTCCAGCTTTTCTCGGTGGAACTCATCAGAATCGTACCTTTTAAGCCAAGTTCCCGGAGCTTGTCCTCGTTGATGTCAAGTTTCGTCCCCCACAGGTAGAGAATCTGGTCGAGGCGATTTGTGATCGAGACGTCCCGGTTCATGTTCTGGTCTTTCACGACGATGTGAGTGGGGATTTTGATGGGGCTGCTGACTTGCACGCGGATGAACCCGCCGAGGCTTCGCTCGCTCGGGACGCTCAGAATGGCGTGGGACTCGTCCATCAGGAATTGTTTGTCCACGGTCACGCCGTATTTTTCGAGCAGCTCATTGACCTGCGGGTTCAGCTCTTGAGGCACCACAGAGAACGACTCTTCCCGTCCCCCCG
>JAUYEE010000179.1 GCA_030691545.1 bacterium
TATCCTCGATTTACGGGGGCTGTCATCCGTCACGCACTATTTCGTCATCTGCCACGGGACCTCTCGCCGGCACGTCCAGGCGATTGCCGAGAACATTCACATGGGACTGAAAAAACGCGAGGTCTCCGAGGCACATGCGGAAGGTGAAGCCGAAGGGAGATGGGTAGTCCTCGATTATATTGATGCCATCGTGCACATCTTCGACGAGGAGATGAGAGATATTTATCGCCTCGAAGAGTTGTGGGGAGACGCCGCGAGAATTGAATGAAGTAATCATCGCCGCTCTATGCGGCGCCATTGAACAGGCTCTGCGAACTCTGCGAGAATCGGGGCAGCTCAAGAGTCAGAGTGTCGCGCCAATCTACCTGGAATCTCCGCGGACGGAAGCGCACGGCGACCTCTCGTCGAACGTGGCGATGAGACTGTCGCGGGAGGAGGGTCGCCCCCCGCAGCAGATTGCTGCGGAAATCGTGGAGTCGCTTCCAGCCGACTCCCCGGCGAACAGGTTTTACGAGAAGGTGGAAGTCGCGCCGCCAGGTTTCATCAATTTTTTCCTTTCTCGGGAAAGCCTTGTCCTCCTTTTGCACGGGATGTTGCAGGATTCGGACGATTTCGGCCGACGAGATGTTGGGCAAGGGAAAAGAGCGAACGTCGAGTTCGTCAGCGCGAATCCCACGGGGCCGTTGACGGTCGGGCACGGAAGGCAGGCGATTATTGGGGATGTTCTCTCCAATGTCCTTTCTTTTTGTGGGTACGCGGTCACCCGCGAATACTACTTTAACGATGCTGGCAATCAGATGCGGATTTTGGGGGAGTCCGTTCGCGCCAGATACCTGGAGTCGCTGGGGGAGACAGTGGCCTTTCCCGAGCAGGGATACCAGGGCGACTACATCCGAGAGATTGCGGAGAGTTTGTACAAGGAAAATGGCGACTCTCTAAGAAACGCACCAACAGAGCGTTTTCAGAAAGCCGCGGAGAAGGTGATCAGCGAGGAGATTAACCGCACCCTTGAACGAATGGGCGTGCGGTTCGATAATTACTTCAACGAGTATTCGCTTTACGCCTCCGGGAAGATTGACGAGGTCATCAAAAAGTTCAAAGAGCTTGGCCACGCTTACGAGAAGGACGGCGCGTTGTGGTTCAAGGCGTCGCAGTTCGGGCGGGAGGAAGACCGCGTGATTGTCAAGAGCGGCGGCGAGCCGACGTATCGCCTGCCGGACATCTGTTACCACGTAGATAAGATTCAGCGCGGATATGACCTCATCGTGGACATTTTCGGGGCAGACCATCACGCGACGTACCCGGATGTTCTTGCCGGGGTTCGCGCATTGGGCTACGACACGGATAGAATCCACGTCCTCATCCATCAGTTCGTCACTCTCAAGCGGGGCGGCGAGAAGGTGAAAATGTCCACGCGGCGGGCGACGTTCGTGACAGTGGACGACCTTCTGGATGAGATTGCCAAGGGGCTACGCGCCGAGTTGACGCAAGCTTACGGAGAGAATTCCCCCCAGACCGAGCCTACGGTTCTCGAGCGGATGGCGAGAGATGCGGTGCGATTCTTCTACAATATGCGGAGGATGGGCAGCCATCTCGATTTCGACCTCGACCTGGCGACGAAACGCAACATGGAGAACCCCGCCTATTATGTGCAGTACGCGCATGCAAGAATTTGCAGCATATTCCGGGTGTTCTACGAGCAGACCGGAGGTCCAGAAATTGATTTCGCGGCCGTTCCCGTCGAGACGTTGCGATTGCTCACCGAAGAAAAGGAAGCGTCTCTAATCAAGAACCTGGGCCGTTTCCCGCGCCTTGTGGAGGAAATTGCTGAGAAGTTTGAAGGACACCGTCTGAACGAGTACCTCCTGCAACTGGCAACCGCTTTCCAGAGCTACTACAACGAACACCGCGTCATCGGCGACGACCTGGACTTAACCCTCGCCCGCCTGTCCTTGGTCCGTGCAATCCAAACTGTCCTGCGCAACGGCCTCTCCCTACTCGGCGTCTCTGCCCCGGAAAAGATGTGAGCCGGGTAGGAGGTGCGAGCGCGGGAACGCCGCTAAAGCCTTCGTCATCCGAACCAGCACTTCGGGCGATGCGGGCAAGGCTCTCCAGGCCGTGGGAGTGGCCCTCGGACCGACCATCCGCTTGCTCCCTGACGGAGGCAGCGGTCGAGACTCTGGCCACCGCATGATAAGGACCGTGTAGTGCCAAGAAGGAACCTCAGAATCATAATCGCTTACCGTGACGCTACTTACAAAACCGAACTGTAGAAGATGGGTCTAACACTTGGAAATCGGGAGAGAAGTCGGCATGAGAGGATTTACGTAAGTGCTTGGTAATCAAGTGCCGGAGGTGGGGGTTGAACCCACACAGGTGTTTCCACCCACGGGATTTTGAGTCCCGCGCGTCTGCCAATTCCGCCACTCCGGCGTTGAGATACGCAGGAGACCTTGTATCCCTCCGGGCTTCTCTAACGGCCCGCAGCAAGGTGTCTCCGACGCCGAACGGCTTTGGGAGGTCCGAGAATCTCTGCCAGGATTATACCTTTTTTCATCTCGCCGGTCGAGATTTCGACTCCAAGAATTGGCGTGGCAGGTCGTTCGTGCGCTTTCCTTATTCCGTACGCGCCGGGTTCCTGCGGCTCGGGTGGTGAGGCAGTGAGAGATTCTTGAGTTAGGAGCGGCGCAACGGGTCCTTCTATCGGCTCCAGCCTTTGCGGAAGCTCCATCTCCGCGCGCGGAGCCACTCTCACCTCCTTCTTCGGGGGTCTCAGGCTCGGCGTGCGCAGTACGGAGGGGCCGGCGGCAGGTCTCCCGCTTTCGGGCGGCCGCGGAGGAGGAGAGGGCATTCGCAGGACCGGTCCTGAGGTGGGGGTTTCGGGTTTGGCGTGCGGGGGTGCAGGCGGTTCTTCCCCCTGTCCGGTCATTTGCCGAATGCGTCTGAGGAAATCGGAGAGGCTCGGGCGGGGCGCCGCAGGGGCGGGCCCCCGTCCGGGGCGCTGGGGTTTAGCAGAGCCCTGCGGGGAGGACCGCTTGGAAGCCTCCGCAGCCTTCTTCATTAAGCCCCCAATAATCCAAATCAGGATGATGAGGAAGAAGACTATCTCGCCCGACCCCTTGGCTATGTAAGGGACAGCTAAGGTACATGTCATCTCGCGTTCCCCCAGGTTACGCTGCTGCTATGAGCGTTGCATTTTTTGCTCGCCGTGATTGAAGAGCGGACTCCTATTTCGGTTGTTCCGGCGGCTGACCGGGAGCGGCGGGACCTGTTCCCGCTATGGAGTCGCGCATGGATGTGTCTGCCTGGATGTTCTTGAGCTGATAGTAATCCATGACGCCGAGATGGCCTTTTCGGAAAGCTTCGGAAATGGCCTTGGGGATTTCCGCTTCGGCCTCAACGACTTTCGCTCGCATCTCCTGCGTACGGGCCCTCATTTCCTGTTCCTGGGCGACTGCCATGGCGCGGCGCCCCTCTGCTTTTGCCTGGGCGATGCGCTTGTCGGCTTCGGCTCGTTCGGTTTCGAGCTTGGCGCCGACGTTTTCTCCCACATCCACGTCCGCAATGTCAATGGAAAGAATCTCGAATGCAGTTCCGGAATCCAACCCTTTTTCGAGCACAGTCTTCGAGATTCTATCGGGGTTTTCGA
Source organism: bacterium (assembly GCA_030691545.1). Taxonomy (GTDB): domain Bacteria; phylum Auribacterota; class JABMQX01; order JABMQX01; family JABMQX01; genus JAUYEE01. The sequence goes on from JAUYEE010000179.1 coordinate 3,650, forward strand.
GCACCTGCTTGTAGCTTTGCGCCGAACCGATCGTCGTGACGATACCCTCGCCCACTCTGGCGACAATGGTCTCCTCCGTTGCCCCACCGACCAGCCTGTCAAGGTTGGCTCGGACAGTCACCTTGGCTTTGGCTTTCAGCGAGATTCCGTCCATGGCGACCGCCGCCACCATGTCGGTGCCTCTGGCAGGATTCGGTGCATCAATCACCCTCGGATTGACGCTCGTCTGAACAGCCTCCAATACGTCTCTGCCAGCGAGGTCAATCGCCGCGGCTCGCTTGAAGCTCAGTTCGATATTTGCCTTGTCGGCTGCGATGAGCGCCCGAATGACCTTGTTGACGTTTCCTCCGGCGAGATAGTGCGTCTCTAAGTCGTTGGTAGAGACATCCAATCCTGCCTTCACGGCCATAATCCTGCCATCAACGATAACCAAAGGTGAGACTTTTCTGAGTTTCATACCGATGAGGTCCACGATCTTGACGCGTGCCCCGGACGCCAGCGCTCGAATCCACACCTTCAAGAAGTAAACGAAGATGCAGATGAAAATGAAGACAATGAACCCCGCCACAATGAGAACGATAGTCCATGGACTCGGGGGCTTGCCCGCGGCGATGAGAAAATTCATCATTTCTGGCCTCCTGTGGTTTTGTCCCGGATATCCTGTTCCACCCGGTGTACGACAAGTTGGTTATCCTTTAGCTCAGACACTCTGATCCAGGTGTCTCTTTCGATGAACTCACCTTCCGCGATGACGTTGACGCGTTTGCCGTCTATTTCGGCTATGCCGCTTGGTCTCAGGAAAGATAGGGCAATTCCCTCCTTCCCGATGAGTTCTCGTTGGCCGGATATGGACACATCATACCCTTTTTGGGTGTTCTGGAGAAAGAGCATCTTACCGACGGCAGTTTTTGGCATGAGTTTGATGGCAATCACGTAAAGGGCGACGCCGGCGCCGACAATGCACGCGACAAAAAGCACAAAGGGTCCAGAGAGGCGCCAGATGTGGTACGCCCCCACGAAAGAGGTTCCGATCAGCAGCCACCCCAGAACACCGAGTACGCCGCCGGGCAGAAACACCTCAGCGAAGATGCAGAGCAATCCCAATGCTGCGACGGTCAAAACCCAGATCAATGGTTCAGATTGTCCCTCCGCCTGATGTTGTGCTCGAAACACCCGCCGAAGGATGAAACAGATACCCCCGGGGCGTCAACTCTCTTTCACTTTCTGGACTACGATCCGGTTTCCTCGGACCTCGATGATTTCGATCTTGGACTCCTTCTCGATTATATCGCCCTCGGTGACCACGTCGAACAGCTTGCCCTCGAAAACGGCTTTTCCCGCGGGGCGAAGCATAGATCTGGCCACGCCCACTTTCCCCAAGAGCTGGTCGGCCTGGGCCGCGAATTTGTCTCCGGCCGTGTAGCCTTCCTGCGCTCTCTGCGAACTCGCCAGGACTAAGCGCCCGAAAAGAGGCATCCGTGGCGACAGGAATTGGAAGAGGATGTAGATCAAAACGGCGGCGGCGATAATGGACGCGCTCATGGCACGGATGACTCTCAGGACATCTTCTCTGGAAGCCGGAAGGTCTGGCCCGGGACTCTTCAGGAGCATCATGAAGATGCTCACGACGATTAGCATGATCCCAAAAATTCCCATGAAGCCGAAGCCCGGGATCACGAAAATCTCAATCAAAAGGAACGCCACTCCCAGACCGAACAGGATGAGGTCGGTCCACTGCGCGGCGCCCGCAGCGAAGTTCCCGAAGAACAGCAGAACGATACAACTGATGCCCAGGATTCCGGGGAAACCGAAGCCAGGCACTTTCAGTTCCGTGGCGATTCCCACAATTCCCCCGATGAGCAGAAGGCTGCTGACCAGCGGCATCGAGAGAAATCTGGCGGCGAGCTCCGACCATGACCAATTCACGGTCTTGACAAGAGGTCTGCCGAGATTCAGCTCCCGAATCTCTTTGAGGTCGAATATCTCGCCGAGGGTCGCAGCTTTCCCGATAGCAACGTTCAGAAGAAACGCCTTGTCGGTATCCAGGGTGAGGATTTTCCCCTTCTCGATGATTTTGGCTCCTTCGACGAGGAAGTCCCTGAGTTCATCCCTCTTTTCTTCCGGTAGTTCCCCGGAAGAATCGAGAAACCATTTGAACTCCGCCTGCTCTTCGGGCGTCGCCTCGTCCCATTGGCGGAGAATTCGACGAAGCTTCTCCAATCTCGCAGGAGGGATTATGTCGGAGAACGTCAGCTCGATGTCCTGGTCCACCATCGCGGCGGCTATGTCCGCAGAATGCCCTGTTGCCGTCGCCACAGAGCGAATCTGGTTTAGCGTGTAAGAAACATACTTCTCAGGGAGGGGCTTGGGCCCTTCCATGGGGATGAGGGTGACCGGGACGCAGGCGCCAAAAGTGCTACCCGGCGCCATCACGATGTACTTGCATGCGTAAGTGATCATTGCTCCCGCGGAGGCGCCGTTTTTGTTCACCCAGGCTACGGTTGGAATCTTGCTCGAGACGAGGCTGCTGACCAGGCTGTCGCTGATTTTCCACATTCCGCCCATCTCCCCGCCGGGGGTGTTGATCTCGGCAATGATCAGTCTTGCCCCTTCCCGTTCTGCCATGGCGATGGCCCTGGCGACATACGTGGCCAGGATATTGTCCACTTCGGTAGTGATTTTCAAGCGGTACACAAGGCTGCTCGAGGGGAGGTAAGTCTCCTGGGAAGGGCCTCGGACGGTCAGGTAAACCGATGCGAGGATCAGGCAGAGAGCGACTATGAGTTTTCTTGTCATGACCTCTCCAGCGGATTCCCTCGGCGGGCATCCCGATTTCCCGTCATCCCGGATAGTGGTGGAGGATACCGGAGTCGAACCGGTGACCTTTTGGCTGCCAGCCAAATGCTCTACCAATTGAGCTAATCCCCCGCATTTTGGACTTAATATAGCTGCCCCAGAGCGAAAAGTCAACAGCGAAATCTCCGGCGCCGTAATCCCTCCGTCTCGGGCGGGAGGGCGTGCTGAGCCACCTTCAAATTACGGCAAAGGGGAAATACAAAACCGCAGAGGACGCGGAGAGGTCAGACTTTCCATCCCGTCACAGGGGCGAAGCCTTCCTTTCACCCTCCCTGGCCGTGCACCGCGGACATGCCCTTGACGGCGGGCTAACCATGAGATACGGGGGGGGGGGCGACAGCGCGCTCGCGGGCAGGCTGCGGCCTCTGCGTTCTTTGTGGTACGTCCCGCCCCTGAGTGAGGGATTACGGAATCATCCATTTTTGCCTTGCGTTCTTGTAGCGAATGCTCTATTGTATAAGCGCGCACGATGTGTACTCTACTACCGGAAGGAGATGATGGTCTATGGCACACGTCGGCAAGTACGTTCTTCGAGTGCTGAAGGAACAGAAGAAGTCGCTGCGGTGGCTTGCCCGGGAGTCTGGGGTAAGCAATTCGTATCTCTCGCAATTAACGCGGGCGATGTTCAAAGCGACACCGGAGATTCTCATCAAGCTGGCCCCGCATCTGGGTGTGAGTGTGGAACAACTGTTCGTGGAGGCGGGCTGGCTCGAGGCTCCGAAAAAGGGTATTGCGAGGAAGAAGTAGCCCTGCGTTGCCTCGCGGCAGGCCTGGATTGGTCAGGAGCCTCTTGCGAGGGCGCTTTCAACAGAATCTCAGGAATCCCTCGATCCCCCCGAGAAAGCCCACCGGGAACCGACACCTCAAAACGTCGTTTCGCCTCCCGCAAGTGCAACTCAGTTCAGGGGGGAAGGAGAGCTGAGTTGGCGTTCGGCGTTCTGCTCCACGGAGATGCTCGATCGTTCCCTCGCAGCGCAGACGTCCGCCCTTGAGTTGTCAGAAAAAAAGGCGCACGTCCCTTCCGATTCCCTCGCCACGAGGCGGAAGGAGTGCGCCTTTTCTCTGAAGATAATCCTTTTCGCCGCGACCGAAACCGCGGCTGTGGCCGCGCCTTGCCGGACGCGGACTATTTCTTCGACGGAAGAACCGCGTCCTTAGCAGCCTTGTCGATGCGGAACTTCAGCACCTTCTTCGCCGGAATCTTGATCGCGGCGCCGGTGGCGGGGTTACGTCCCATGCGGGCCTTGCGGCTGACCACCACCAACTTGCCAAGCCCCGGAACCGTGAAGCCGTCTTTGGCGCCCTTGCACGCCATGGCCACTAAGGCCTCCAGGGCTGCCGCCGCCTGCTTCTTCGCGATTCCGGCCGCTTCAGCGATTCCCGCGATGACTTCGGTCTTGGTCTTTGCTTTCGCCATCTCTTTGTCCCCCCTTATTTGGGTTTGTGGAATAAAACAACTCTTTTGTTTGTTGTTTGGCGGACGCTTCTATTCTACTGCCGCGCAAATGTAACCACGGGAGCGCAGCACTTCCCACGACGCGCACTCTACCGCAAGGCCCGCCGCAATGCAACCATTTTTCTCTCGTCCCTGCTAAATCCGTCCGTCTATGGCGCCGCCCGCCGCAGCCCTGGCCGGGCAGGCCTGGCGAGAGAGCTTCCAACCTACTATCCCTCTATGCCCTCCATATTCCCCGGGGCCGGCCGCGATCCCGGGACGTGGTCCCTCAGCGGCCCGTCCAGGCGTTAACTGAGGGATCGGCCTTTGGCGAGTTTTTTTCTTGATTTTTGCGTCAAGCGGGGATATAGTGTGGCTCGCTTCGTTCTTGATGAATCCCCAAGACGCTGCAGTTCCCTGGGTTCATTCTCGGATTGGTGAATAGAAGCAGTATGTACTTGTACGCTTGCACGGCAACCTGAAGGAGAGCGATGACCGAGATCATTTCCACAGAGGCGAGAGAGATCTTAGATTCAAGGGGCAATCCTACGGTCGAGGTGGAGGTGGAGCTATCGTCTGGCGCGGTAGGCCGGGCGGCGGTGCCCTCCGGCGCCTCGACGGGGGAGCACGAGGCCATCGAGCTGCGGGATGGCAATCCCGACCGATACCTCGGCAAAGGCGTCACGACGGCAGTGAAAAACGTCAACGAGGTTATTGCTCCGGCAATAGAGGGAATGGATGCCAGGTACCAGTCGGAGGTTGACGAGCAGCTTGTGACCCTTGACGGGACGCCGAACAAGTCGAACCTCGGAGCCAACGCGATCTTAGGTGTCTCATTGGCCGTGGCCAAGGCGGCCGCGGCGGCCTTCGAGATGCCCCTCTATCGCTATATCGGCGGAGTCAATGCCAAGACGCTGCCCGTGCCAATGATGAACATCCTCAACGGGGGAGCGCACGCCGACAACAACGTGGACATTCAGGAGTTCATGGTTGTCCCGAAAGGGGCTTCCTGTTTCCGTGAGGGGCTGAGGATGGGCGCGGAGACCTTCCACACGCTGAGGAAGGTTCTCAAGAGGAAGGGCTACAACACGTCTGTCGGGGATGAGGGTGGGTTCGCCCCGAACCTGAAATCGAACGTTGAAGCCCTGGATGTCATTATGGAAGCCGTTGATAAAGCGGGATACCGCGCGGGACAGGATCTTTTCATCGCTCTGGATTCCGCTGCGAGCGGCTTCTTCAAGGACGGTAAGTACATTCTCGCTGCCGAAGAGAAAAAGGAATACACGGCTGAGGAATTGGTGGAGTTCTACGTCGGCCTCGCGGAGAAATACCCCATCATCTCCCTCGAGGACGGTCTCGCGGAGGACGACTGGGACGGATGGAAGAAGCTGACCGAGCGCTGCGGGAAACGCCTTCAAATCGTCGGAGACGACATCTTCGTCACCAACACGAAACGCTTGCAGCGAGGCATCGAAATGGGCGTGGCGAACTCCATTCTGGTGAAGGTAAATCAGATCGGGACCCTCACCGAAACCCTCGACACGATTGAGCTCGCCAAGAAGGCGGGTTACACTTATGTCATTAGTCATCGTTCCGGAGAGACGGAGGATACCACAATCGCGGACATCGCTGTGGCGACCAATTCCGGTCAAATCAAAACCGGCTCCGCATGCCGGACCGACCGGGTCGCAAAGTATAACCAGCTTCTCCGCATCGAGGAGATGCTCGGCGATTCCGCGACGTACGGCGGCACTCTATGAGCAAAAAGCAGGGGAACGAAAAACCGAGCAGGTTGATGAGGGTCGTTTATCCATTGACTCTCGCGTTGATTGCCGCGGGATGTGTTTACGCCCTGATGCCCGGTTTCCGAGAACTGGAAGACGTCCGTGCCCAGATGGCGAACCTGCGCCAGACGCTGACAGCCAAGAGCCTCGCTAACGAGGCGCTGAGCAAGGAAATCGAGAGCATGGACACGGCCGAGGGAGTCGAACGAGCGGCCCGGCGCTATCTGCGGTGGGCGAGACCGGATGAGGTTCTCGTCCTCTTCGAGCCGCCGTCCGGCGAAACGACGACGGAGTTCAGACTTGGAGAACGAAGACCCTGACAGACTAACGGAAGCCCCAAGGACCGACGTAAAGAAGGGGGATATCGTGGAGGCAACCGTGATGAGGATTGCCCCCTTTGGAGCCTTTGTCCGTCTGGCCGACGGAAGCAAGGGGTTGGTGCACATCTCCCAGATTGACGATGCGTACGTTACCGAGATTCGCGAGCATCTGAAGGTCGGGGACAACATCAAGGCGAAGGTGCTCGCCATCGGGGAAGATGGGAGGATTGACCTATCCATCAAGAAGGCCAAGAAGAAGCCGGACGCCAGGAAGGGCAGGCCCCGGCAGACGGCGAAGCCCCGGCCCGGCAGTGGCTTCAAGATTACGCCCTTCGAGGAAGCCTTTGATAAGAAGTTAAACGTTACCTTGGAGTCATAACCCACCCGGCTCGCTCGTCGCGGCAATTCCCTGAGTTATCAATCGCTTATTCCGTGCGCCGTCGTGCTGCGCGGAGGTTCATGGGCAAAGACATCGAATACCTGAACGGTAACATCAATCGGTCGAGGAGGCAGAGCGCAGAATGTTGAAGAAAAAAAAGAAGTATAACGTGGCAGTTGTTGGAGCCACCGGGGCTGTCGGTGGCCAGATGATTTCGATCCTTGAGGAGCGGAAGTTCCCGGTGGACCGCATCCGTTTGCTGGCTTCTGCTCGAGTCCCCGGCAGGAAGCTGAGCTTTGCGGGGAGAGAGGCGCCGGTGGAAGTCCTCGGTGAGGACTCTTTCCACGGGATAGACATCGCCCTGTTCAGCGCCGGGGGAGGCCGCAGCAAACAATATGCCCCCATTGCCGCAAAGGAAGCGGTCGTCGTGGACAACACGAGCTATTTCCGGATGTACCCGGACGTGCCGTTGGTGGTGCCCGAGGTCAACCCCGAGGACATTGCCTGGCACAAAGGTATCATCGCCAACCCGAACTGCTCGACGATCCAAATGGTCGTGGCCTTGAAGCCAATTCATGACGCCGCGCGGATCAAACGAATCGTGGTGACGACCTTCCAGAGCGTTTCCGGAGCCGGCGCCCGCGCCGTTGACGAGATGTACAAGGAAACCCGCGCTCTCCTCGACGGAGGGAGCTACCAGCGATCCATCTTCCCGCACCAGATTGCGTTCAACTGCATCCCTCAGATTCCGCAATCCGCCGCGTTCTTAGAGAATGGTTACACGCAAGAAGAGATGAAGATGACCAACGAGACCCGGAAGATGTTCCACGACGACTCGATTATGGTCAGCGCGACCTGCGTGCGGGTTCCTGTGGACACGGGACACAGCGAAGCCATCAACATCGAGACGGAAAGAAAAATCACGGCTGCGGAGGTGCGCAAGCTCCTGTCAACGGCGGAAGGCGTCAAGGTCGTGGATGACGTCGCCGCGCAACAATACCCCCTTGCCATTCACGCTGCTGGGCGGGACGAGACATTTGTCGGCCGCATCCGTGAGGACATTTCCTGTCCGAATGGTATCGCCATGTGGGTCGTAAGCGACAACTTACGTAAGGGGGCCGCCCTGAACGCGATTCAAATTGCCGAGCGATTGATCGCCATGCTTTGAGCGCCGCATCGGGAACAGCCTTTTCCCCCTCGGCCGTTGAGGGTCGGACAAGCTTGTGATGCAGGCTTCCAGCCTGCATCCCGAATTTAGGTGTCGCATGGAGCCTTTGAACTATGGCCTTCTCTTCCTGGGCGGAGCAACTTGCGCGGCCGCCGTCATAGGGGCTATCCTTAGCCGACGCGCCTTGAGGGGGAGGGCCCTGCCCTTGAGGCTGGGGGTGTGATTCGCCGCGGGGCTGGTGTGCTTTGCAGGCAGCCAGGTGCTTGGCAAAGGGATTCTCGGTTGGTGGCCTCTGGTGGGCCGGCCGGACTTCTTTGCTCGCCTTGTCCGTGTTGAAATCTCCCGTTCTTCCGGGCGAATGGCCATTCTCGCCTTTTCCGGCATCAGCGAGGGAGTTCAGAGCAGCTCAACCCGACTCTTCGTGGCTGACAGGGATGGAGAGGAGATTACCGAGGTCTGCGATGGACCCGTGATCGACATTTGCTGGTCGAAAGACGGCGACCGCCTTTACGTTCTCCGCTCCGCTCTGAAGGGGCGGAAGCAATCCTCAAAATCGCTGTGGTGCTACACGTCCTCGAACGGCCGCCTCAGCCATGTGCGCAGTCTTCCTCGCTCGGCTACCATAGTCAGTCTCGACGTAGCAGAGGAATCTCTCCTTTTCACGGGCCCCCGTTCCGCGGAGACGAAGGAGAGGTTTCAGGTGCTTCGCGGGCGACTCGTTCACGACGGAGACGACCGCCCGGTTTGTTGGCGAGAGGGGTTGCAGGTGGGGCATGCGTGGGGACCGAAGACAGGCACGGCTTTCGTCGCCACCAGCCGACAAAGCTCGTTTGGCGAGACGCGTGGCCTGTGGAAAGTCGGCGAAAACGCCGTATCCCCAACACAGGCTCCCCTCATCGAGATGGAGGGTATCGAAGACATTCTCTTCAATCCCTCCGAGACCTGGGCGGCTCTGTTTGTCAGACAGTGGCCCCCACGGTACGAGGGCTTTGACCTTTACCTCGTAAATTTGCAGCAGAAACTGGCAATGCCTCTCTCACCGCAAGTCGGGTGGAAGGCCGCCGTCTGGGACAAGAAGGGAGACGAACTGGTATTCGCCGACGGGGACGGTCTCTGTGTTTACCAGTTGGCGGACGGCCGACTTCGTCTCCTTCTGGAAAGCCCTCCGAGTTATCTGAACCCCGACCGTGGGGACAGACTCATACCTCTGTCATACAGTCAGTCCGGGAACATTGTCTATCAGAGAGGGCTTTGGCGAGTGGAGAAGTTCAATCGCCGCACCCGGCAGGTTGACATGCTCTTCCATGCAAGCCAGTTGCGGGGGTATTTCAGGAGTTGATTTCTGCCGGGGCGCCGAAGGACTCCTTCTGTGCCTGACAGACGATGCGGTGGGTCTCGCACACGGGTGTCATCCGGCGGGATGTCTCACCGCAATTTCGCCGCCAGCTCCTCCGGCAGGCTGTCCCGATTGCTTGGGGTGACCGTGAGGACGCTCACGTCTTTCCGCTGCTTGACGCTCTCGATGAACGCGCTTCCTTTCGCGGCGATTGTGCCGAGGACCCTGTTCGGAGAATCGAGAACCGCGATCACGGCCTTGCGGAACGCTTCCGAAAAGCACTCCATTTTGCCCACCTCGTCTATGATGACCAGTTCATCCGGTGACCTCGGGGTCATCGCCGGCACCGCCAGCCGCTCGATGTCCTGAAGGTTGACCGTATATTGCCCGACCCTGTGTTTCCCCGTTGCGTCCACGTGCGCGAGAATTCCTTCTCTCCCATCGAGGGTGATGATAGAGAAACCGACCCTGCGGGAACCTTCTCGAAGCTCACGTGTGTAGAAGCCCCTGGCGACCACAGAGAGCCTCTCGACAGTCCTCTGGATCACGGTGGTCTTTCCAATGCCGGGCGGGCCCGTTAAGAAGAGATTCTTGGCCGCGAGATTCATTCCGCACTCGATGGAGGAAGTGGAAGCCGTTGGAGAAGCAATTGCTTTCGTCGCCCCTAACCTCTGTTGGATTGAACAGTAAGCATGTCGCGACGACACGAGGTTCTGTGCAGGCAGTGCGCCCTTAGCGGGCTTGCGGTCTCTCCGCTTCAGAAGTTGATCACTGCCTTGACGACGCCGTCCCGGTACGTTGCCACTAATTCGTACGCGTCATTGGCTCTGTCCAGCGGAAAACGATGCGTCACCAGCGTTCGCACATCAATCCGTCCCGCCCGGACCAGATGAAGTGCCCTCTCGATGTAATGGGCCTGGCGGCGCACATAGACAGCCGTCAACTCTTTCCGGCGCATGATGTCGGTGTTGAAGACGTACTCCGTTTTCC
>JAUYEE010000195.1 GCA_030691545.1 bacterium
AGTTCCCATCCCATGAACCGCCTCGAGGAACTCCTCCCCGATAACTGGAAGGCCGCTCAAACCGCCAGCCAGAATATCCCTGCCTGATTCCCCACCGTCAACATCTATGCCAAGGTCCCCCTGTGTCTACCGGACGGATACATCCTATGAACCAGTACAAGGGAACAATTACTGCGCCCGAGTTCCCCGAGGGGATGGAGTGGCTCAACACGAAATCGCCGCTGAGCCTGAGAGACCTTCGGGGGAAAATCGTTCTGCTCGATTTCTGGACTTACTGCTGCATCAACTGCATGCACATTCTGCCAGACTTGAAACGGCTTGAGCACAAGTACCGGAACGAGCTTGTCGTCATCGGCGTTCACTCGGCGAAATTCTCCGCGGAACAGGACACAGAGAACATCCGCCAGGCAATTCTCCGCTACGAGATCGAGCACCCTGTGGTCAACGACAGGGATATGGTCATCTGGCGGAAGTACAACGTGCGCTCGTGGCCGACGGTGTTTCTGATTGACCCCACGGGCAAGATTGTGTATTCGCGACCGGGCGAGGGGGTGTACGAGCCGTTTGACGAGTTGATCGCGCGAGTCATTGGGACGTTCGACCAGGAGGGGCTCCTGAACCGCAAGCCGCTTGAGTTCAACGTCGAGCGGAAGCGCGCCGCTGAATCCATTCTGTCTTTTCCGGGGAAGGTTCTTACCGACGAAAAATCGCGGCGACTCTTCATCGCCGACTCGAATCACAATCGGATCGTCATCGCTTCGCTGGATGGCGAGATAAAGGAGGTGATTGGCAGCGGGGCTATCCCGTTTCGGGATGGGAGCTTTGAGGAGGCGACTTTTAACCATCCCCAGGGGATGGCGCTGCACGGCGAAAGCCTTTACGTTGCGGACGCGGAAAATCACGCCGTTCGCCTCGCCAACCTTGAGAAGAGGACTGTAACAACCATCGCCGGAACAGGCGAGCACGCAAGACAGTTCAATGTGGCAGGATTCGGCACGAACGTCGCGCTTAGCTCGCCCTGGGACCTCGTTTACCACGACGGGCAGCTTTACATCGCGATGGCGGGCCCGCACCAGCTCTGGAAGATGAATTTGGAGACAGGCGAGGTCGCTCCCTACGCAGGGAGCGGGCGAGAGCTTCGAGTTGACGGGCCTCTGCGTCAGGCAGCTCTCGCGCAGCCGAGCGGCATTACTACCGACGGGAAGAAGCTGTACTTTGCGGACAGTGAGGTCAGCTCGATTCGTTCGGCGGACCTTGACCCGGACGGGCGCGTGGAGACAATTGTGGGACTCGACCTGTTTGTCTTCGGCGACGAGGACGGCGTTGGGCCCAAGGCGCGCCTCCAGCACCCGCTTGGCATCGTATATCACGACGGGATTCTCTACATCGCCGACACGTACAACAACAAAATCAAGAGAGTCTATCCGGACACAAAGCGCTGCGTGACGTTCTTGGGCACGGGCGAGGAGGGGCTGCGGGACGGCGATTCGCCTCTCTTCTACGAGCCGGGGGGCGTGAGTGTTGCCGCGGGAAAGCTCTACATCGCCGACACGAATAATCATCTGATCCGCGTCGCCGATTTGAAGACAGGGTCCGTCTCAACTCTCAAGCTTCAGGGGATGGAGAAGCTTACCGAAACGATGCGGCGAGAAGATGTCTTCTCGGAGAAAGTGCTTTTGAGCCGCCAGACAATTGCGCCCGGTGATGGTACGCTCCGAATCGCCCTCGAGCTTCCGCGGGGGTACAAGCTGACGCCGGGGGCCCCGTCGAACGTTTCTCTCCAGATTGAAGGGGAAGGGCTGAGCCTGAAAGACGGCAAATCCCTAACGACAATCCGAAATCCTGAATTCCCCCTTTCGATTGGTTACCGGGCAACGGGCGGCGAGGGTCAAATCAAAGCAAATCTGTCGCTCTACTACTGCAAAGCCGCAGCGGAAAGCCTGTGTTATTTCAAAGACGTGCAGATGATACTCCCCATCACCATGTCCTCAAACGGGGCATCGAACGCGGAGATAAAATACGTTCTTCCGGCGAAGCGGTGAATGCACCGGGGGGAGCGAGGCGTAAGGCCCTGCACCGCTGCGTCTCGCGCGAGCCCTGCTGTCAGCGAGAACTGACCTCTATCGTGAAAAGGCGAGAAATCCTAACCGTGCCGCCCTCGGCACCTACGGTCACTTGCCTTCCGTCTTGTCTGATTCCTCGGGTGGCGCGAGTCCGAGATCCTCCTTTTCGAAGTACTTCAGGGCCTCTTCGAGATTGGCCTTCATGTCCGACAATCTGCATGTCTCGATCGCCTTCTGGACGCGAAACCTCGCGACCTCACGCCCCTCTGCCCTTGCTCCTCCCTCTATCTGTATGAGGGTCCAGACGCATATGTGCCTTTCCAGAGGGTTCCCGCTCGTGTGCAGTATGCGGAGCACCTCTTCCACCGCAGGGCCACCGATTCTTGCCAGGCTGTCGGCTGCCGGGAACTGGCCGGGGATGCTACGAGTTTTTGTGCCGCCATATCGGGGTTGCACCCGCCACGTGATGTTTCGAGCCAGGAGGCCAACGGCTTCCTCCGCGCGCAGTTCACCCAACAAGACAATCGCCATGTACTTGGGACTCTGCCAGCGTCGCCACTGGTTCTCGGCTGTGCTGTCCTCGTCCGAGGCGGAGCGAACCACCTCCAACAAGGCCTTCACACGGGCTATCCTATGCCGCCGAAGTCCGCTGTACGCGTTCGCCCTGTCGCCGGTCTTGGGCGATTGGACGGATTCAATAAGCATTGTTTCGGGTTCAAGGGCTTGCTCACAAACTGCGCCTCTCGGATACAGGGCGAATAGAAACAGACATGTCATGAGGAGCGCATGCATCGCGGTTCACCTCCAATGCCGATTCAAGGGTTGTCCGGGACATTTATCCAGCCGCAGCGGAAAGCCTGTGTTATTTCAAAGAGGTGCAGTTGATACTCCTCATCACCGTCTCCACCGACGGGGCATCGAACGCGGAGATAGAATACGTTCTTCCCGCGAACCCGTGAGTGCATCGGGGGGGGAGGCGTAGGGCGCTGCACCCCTGTCTCTCGCGCGAACCCCGCTGCCAGCCGGAACTGACCCTCTTTCCCCGAAGGGCGAAGGACCGTAAGCGCCGCCCTTGGCGCTTATGGTCACTTACCTTCTGTTTTCTCGGATTCCTTGCGCGGCGCGCGATCAAGGTGCTCCTTGTCGAAGTACTCCAGGGCCGCCTGGAGATTCGCCTTTACGTCCGACAATCTGCTGCTCTCGATTGCCTTTTCAACTCTGAACCTCGCGACATCCCGCCCGTCTATCCTAACCAGAATCCAAACGCACAGGTGACGCTCGATAGGGTCAGTGCTCCTCCCAAGAAACGAGAGCACCTCTGGCACGGCAGGATTTCCTATCTTTGCCAGACTCGCTGCCGCAGGGTACTGACGGTCCAAGCGCGGGCCCTGGGTGGGGCCAAGCAGGATTGTGTTGACGCGATACGTGAGGTTTCCCAGCAGGGAGCTGATCGCCTCCTTGGCGCGCAGGTCCCCAAGCAGTTCTATCGCCAAAAGCTTGGGGCTGTTGAGCCTCAGGACCTCGGCCCGTACCTCTCGGGCGTCATCGGTGTCGCTCCAAACGACTCTTAGGAGGCTCTGAACGAGAGACCGTCTTTCATCAAGTATTCTGCCTTTGGCTGCGAACCTCTGGGCAGGATCGGCTGACTCAAGCGACTCGATGGGGCCGGTTCCACGATTGACGGGTTCCTCGGCAATTCCAGCGGCGAGATAAGCTGCCAACACAACGAAACAGACTGTCAGACATGCTCGCATTGCACTTCACCTCCGATACTGCATCAGGGATTAGCCGGGATGTTTATCCAGCCCCCGCCAAGCTTTTGCTTCGCGGGGACGTCGCGGGTTAACCACAACTCGTCCTTCGGTTTGAGATACAACTGCGAATGCCATTTGCAGAAGTCGGAACACTGATACCAGGTGCCGTCCAATTTCACCAACACCCGTTGTCTAAAAAGATTGACCACCGCGAAGCGCGTGCATAGGGCCTGGTCCTTCCGGTCGTAGCCAGGCCCGTCAATCTGGTAGATGTGATTCTCGGCCGACGGCGTGTTGTCTTCATCCGGGTCGTCGTCCCAGTCGTCATCTTGCCAAGAGGTGTCGGCGTGCACCAGTGTCCACTCGCTCTCCCCGGGGAGAATCACCCAAAGCTTGCTCCAGACCTCCCTCTCGAAGGTGAACACGGCCTCAGTGGTAACGTCGCTGGGCTTGACCGTGCCCTGGCATTCCATGCAGTTATGGAAGTATCTGCAGTGGGGGTCCTCGTCCCCCACCTCACCATCGCCGTCATAATCGTCCCAACTGATTTTGCCCAGGGTGCCCGAGCTCCAGTGGAAGTTGATTAGCCTCACGTCGCACTCATGCGATCCGTGTTCATCGCCGCTAAAGAATCCCGTCAACGTTACCTCAAATACAGTGATTCTAACGGTATCGGACAGGATCTCGTTTTGGCCATACTTCACTGTGGCTGTCAAGGAGACGTCTCTGAAGTCTTGCGAACCCAATTGCCCTTCAATAAGGAGCGGAGAGGGGATGTTCTGTGGATTGAATGCGGCTCCGGAGAAGACCTCCGAGGTTCCGCCACCCGGCATCTCCTTCGTGAATGTCTGCCAGACCTTTATGTTGTTTTGGAATTGCACGACCACGGTGACTGGCGCCTGTCCCGGATCCACGTGGATGCTGAAGACCCTGAAGTCCCCATCGCCGGCCCCTGCGATCTGATAGTCATTCTTGTCTCCCGTATAGGTGGCATCGGGAGGGTCCTCGTTCGGTGCCCAACCGTCCGCTGGGCTGTCATCGTCGTCCCAGTTAGCGTTTATGTATAGCCCCGGGCTCTCCTCGTATTGCTCGGTGAGGCCCGCGTAAACATCAACATCCACCACCCACACGGTGATCCACTCGTCGTCGAACGAGCGGTATGGATACGGATCATCGTCCCACACCCTTAATAGCACTCCGTACTCCCCCGGCTCCGCGTATTCGTGTACTATCGAGGACCCGTCCAGGTAAGCCCCGTCGCTCATGTCCCAGTCATAATCGGTTATCCCTTTGCCGGGGTACGGAACTCCGTTGTCCGGGTCGTACGAATAAGCCCCCGAGTACACCGCCGTGAGGGAAACGGATTGGCCCACAGCGATGCAGAGCTCTGTCTGCCCGCCGGTTCCTCTCGCTCTCGCGATGGGGTTCTCGTAGCAGGGGCGTGCTTGCGCCCTCTCAGCAGTGAGACATAAGGTTAGCACAAATGCTGCCCCGATTACTACGGCGACTTCGCGGCGTCAGCGATGCGGAATGGAATGGGGTGTGGAGGGGGAGGAGGGGCAAAGAGTCAGACGAGTAGGGTTACACGGTGTGAAGAGGACAGTGAGGTGGGGTCCCGCGGGAGCGGGCCTTTTCGAGGGGGCGAACCGGGGCAC